>CAZKWG010000610.1:0-5212 GCA_964556105.1 uncultured Enterobacterales bacterium
CATCTCCTGCGCCAGGCTCAGCCGCAGGGTGTCGCGCCGCTCGCGCCAGGCCAGCCCGCCCGCGATCAGCCCGATCAGCGCCAGCGCCAGCGCCAGCCGCCCCAGCCGGCGCGCCCGGCTCGCCGCCCGCCGCGCCGCCTCTCCCGCCGCCTCCTTCGCCTCCGAGCGCAGCAGGTACTCCGCCTCTTCCCGGTCCAGCTCCTCCCGGTTGACCACGCTGAGCTGGGCCAGGTCGGCGCCGCTCGCCAGCGCGGCCTCCGGGCGCCCGGCCTCCACCCAGGCCCAGGCCAGCGCGCGCAGCTCGCGCCGCCCCTCGAGGGCGTCGATCCACTCCAGCGTGTAGACGCGGCGCACGATCTCGTTCCTGACCACGAGTCTCCCCGCGCGCACCGCCGCCAGCCCGGTGAGGCGCAGCCGGCTCTGCCAGGGGGAGCGGGCGTCCCAGGGCAGCGCCGCGCGGACGAGGGCCCGCCGGTAGAGCGTCAACAGCTCGGGCGAGGCGGCGTCGCGCAGCGCTCTCCCCGCCGCGTCCAGGCCGGGATCGGGCCAGGAGCTGAGGTACAGGCGCCGCACCGCCGCCTCGACGCGCGTCGCCGGGTCGCCGCCGCCGCCGTCCTCGGCCAGGGCCGCGCCGATCTGCGCCGTCTGGAAGGGGTGCCCCTCCGTCCAGCGCAGGACCTGCTCGAGCAGGGCCGCGGGATCGCCCTCGAGCTCGGCGAACCAGGGCAGCAGGGCGCGGGCCTCTGCCGCCGAGAAGTCGTCGAGCCGGATGGAGCGGCCCACGTTGAAGGGCGTCCGGCGCGGGTCCTGAATCAGGTCCGCTGGCGAGGCCACGCCGAGCAGGGCGAAGCGCAGGCGCTCCCAGGCGGGGTCCTCGGCCCGGCGGTCGTGGGCGGCGCGGATGGCGGCGAACAGGTCCTCGCCGCCAAAGGGCAGCGCCTGGACGGCGTCGATCTCGTCCAGGAAGATCACCGTGGGCGGCCCCTCCTGGCGCACGACGCAGCGCTCCAGCACCGAGAGCCAGCGCGCCGCAGGAGGGCGGCCCGCGGTCGCCTCCCAGGCCTCGGCGGGGTCGTCCAGGCCGATCCCGTCGGCCAGCTCGCAGGCCAGGCCGAAGAACCAGGTCTCCGGATCCAGCCCGGCGGCGCCGAGTCCAGAGAGATCGACGGAGCTGACCCTGCAGCCGGCCTCGCGCAGGCGGGCGGCGGCGCGCACGCGCAGGCTGGACTTGCCGATCTGCCGCGGGGCCAGCACATAGCACAGCTCCCCCGCGAGCAGCGCGTCGGGCAGGGCGCGATCGGCCTCGCGCTCCACATAGGGAGCGCCAGCGCGGACGGCGCCGCCGACCTGCAGGTGCATCAGCGCAGGAGCGCGGCGAGGGCAGGGGAGCGGAGCCGGTAAGGTCGGCGTTCAGCCTGCACCAGCCCCAGCTCGATCAGCGGGTCCAGGGCGCGCTCCGCGAGCGCGATATCTGGATTTTCGTATACCTGTTTAAGCGCCTCGCGCAGCTCCGGGCGCGCGCTCAGCCGCAGCTCCAGCTCGCTCACGGCCGGGGTCAGCGCCTGCGTCAGCGCGCCGGGCTCGAGGACGGCCCCAAGATCGTTCGCCGTCGCGGCCGCCCAGGACAGCGCCAGGCGCAGCAGCAGGGGCTGGCCGCCCACCGCCTCGATCAGGCGCGCCGCGGCCCCTCCACGATCGCGCAGGCCGGCGCGGCGGACCAGCTCCTGAAGGTCGCTCAGGTCGAGGTCGCCCAGGGCCACCGTCACGCCGAGGTTGAAGGGGGAGGAGGCCAGGCCCGCCGTGAGGCGCGGCGCCGAGACGCGGCTGGTGTAGACCATGCGCAGGCGCTCCCAGTCGGGGCGGGTCTCGTCGGCCTGGCTGCGCAGGAGGGCCATCAGCTCGCCGAAGACCGGCGCCCGCGCGAGGCGATCGAGGTCCTCGATGGCCAGGATGAGGCGCCCGCTGGCGGCGGGGAGGGCGGTGCGCTCCAGCCAGCGGCGGAAGCGCCAGGCGGCGGGGCCGCGGCAGGCGATGGCGCGCTCGACCTCGTCCTCGGGCATGCCCAGGGCGTCGGCGATGATCAGGGCCAGGAAGCCCACCAGCTCGGTGGGGTCGGCGAGGGTCTCCGGCGGCATCGCCCGCGGATCCAGGCGGGCGACGGCGTCGCCGGGCTCGACCCGGGAGAGCAGGCGGCGCAACATCCAGGTCTTGCCGCCGCGCCAGGGGGCGAGCAGCAGCAGGGGCCGACCCGGTCGGGAGAGGGCCTCCCGCGCGCGCCGCTCCTCGTCCTGGCGGCCGACGTCCCAGGCGCTCTCCCAGGGCTCGTTCACGTCCGGGAGGTGGGCGTTGACCAGCAGCGTCGGCGTCGGAGCCCGCGCCGGGGGCTGCGTCTCCACGCCGACCAGCAGCGGGACGAAGCGGTAGCCCTCGCCCTGCACCGTGAGGATGTGCTCCGGCGCGGTCAGGTTGCGCTCCACCTTCTGGCGCAGCTTGAAGATGGAGTTTCGGACGACGCCCAGCTCGGTGGGCTCGCCCGACCAACGACGCCCCCAGACCTCCTCGAGCAGCAGCTCGGCGCTGACGATCTCGCCAGGGGCCAGGGCCAACCGCGACAGGAGGGCGATCTCGCGCGTCGTGAGGATGACGGTAGCGCCGCCCGACCCGCGGAGCTGGCGCGTCTGGACGTCTACGACCCCTGCGCGCAGGCGGATGGTCTCGAAGGGCTCTGGAGCTAGCTGGGCGCGCATCACGGAGTGTAGAGATACCACAGCCGCGGCGCGCTCCAAGGAGGGGAGGGGACGATCTCCTCGTGAGCGGGCCCCTCCCCGACGCCTGTTCAGGGGCAGAGCGTGAGACCCGTGTCGGCGCACTCCTCAGGGTTCAGCGTTCCGGCCTCCAGCGTGTCCACGCTCGCGCCGACGCTCAGCAGCTCGGCCACCTGCTCGAGCCCGGCGTTGAACCACCAGCTCGCCTGGCGCAGCGGCTCGTTGACATAGTCCGGGTAGCCGATCTTGTAGGTGGCGATGAAGGTGGCGGGGTCCTCGAGGCCGGGCTCCAAGAGCGCGCTGGTCCAGTAGTCGGGGTTGCGCCGCTCGCGGTGGTAGTGGTCCATCGACCAGGCCGCGCAGACGGCGAGCTCCTGGTGCAGGACGCGCAGCGACTCGGTCTCGCTCTCGAAGGGGCCCACCGCGCCCTGGTCCAGGTCGGGCCGGCGGATCATCGCCGCGTAGGAGGCCGCCGCCAGGGCGCTCACGTCGGGGCAGTGGGTAAAATCTCCATAATTCCAATGGGTTACGCGCTCGCCGTCGGGGTCGATGCCCGCGCCGTAGAGGGGCGCGAGCAGGCGCTGCGGCGCGCCCTCCGCGGCGTCGAAGCAGGTGGCGGGCTCCATCATCGCGTCGCAGTAGGCGTGCTCCTCGCGCACATAGGCGGTGCCCGTGTCGCGCAGGAAGCGGCCGAGGGCGACCAGGATCTCGTCCACCTTCGGGTCGCCCGTCAGATCGCGCCAGGCCAGGAGCGGGCCCACCATTGTCGCCGTCTGCCAGGGCGAGCACCAGGGCACGTCCTCGTCCTCGCTCTCGCCCGCCTGCGCCGAGGAGTGGACCAGGCAGCCCTGGCTGGGGAAGCCGACGCCCATCGCCGCGAGCTCCTCGTCGGAGCCGGTGGTGTGGGTGTGGAGGGCGGCGACCAGCTCCTCGGTGGCGGTGAACAGCTCGGGGTCGCCCGTGGCGAGCCAGCCGTACCAGAGGCCCTCCAGCGCGTTGCCGACGATCTGCTCCATCCAGTCCTCGCCATCGACCAGGCCGCCGCGGTAGGCGACGATCATCGGCGCCTCCAGCCAGACCTGGGCGACCTTGCGGTGGGTCTCGACGGCCGACCAGTCGCCGCTGATGGTCGCGTACTCGAACAGGTCGCGGCTGTGGAAGAGCAGGCCGGAGACCGGGTCGTTGAGCGTCCACAGCGAGAGCGCGGCCGCCCAGGCCTCGGCCGACTCAATGTACCAGGCGCAGATCCGGTGCGACTCTTCGAGCAGGGATGGATCGTCGGTCAGCACCGCGGCCTGGATCATCGTCGTGCAGCGACCGAACTCCCACTGCAGCGGGTCGGCCGGGTCGGGCGTGCCGGCCGGGTTGAGGCGGTAGTCCTGGAGCATGGCGGCGCTGCGCATGTAGGGCGAGAGCGCGTCGCCGAGCGGGCTCAGCCCGCCCATGCCCAGGGCCTCCCACTCGGCGGGTCGGGGCGTGCGGGAGAGCGCCTCGGAGCGCGTCCAGGCCTCCGGGTCCAGGGCGACCAGCACGCGCGGCTGGCGGGCGCTGTACAGGGTGGTCGTCCAGATCTCCGCCTCGACCAGGGCGATCTCGCCGTCCACTTCGGCGATGGTGCGGGTGGTCTCCTCGACCGTCTCCTCGACGTCGTCGGAGATCTCGTCGTTCTGCGGATCGACGACGTCGGCGCCCGGCGCCTCGCCGGAAAGACCCTCGCCCCAGGAGATCTCCAGCGTCGCCGCGTCCGAGCTCATCCAGGCCGCGTCCACCTGCACCAGCGCCACGCGCACGCCCTCGCGCTCACCGTCGGCGCTGTACCAGGCGAAGACCTCGGCGGCCTGGAAGGGGACGTTCACGCCGTCCACGTCCAGGCGCAGGCCGGAGACGTCCTCGAGATCGCCCCGCGGGATGGGCATTCCGAAGGAGACCAGCTCGGCGCCGTCCAGCAGCGTCGTCGCCGTGGCGCTCGCGCTGCCCAGCAGGGCGGGCTCGGCCGTGTCGTCGGTGTCGCCGCTGTCGTCCGTGTCGGGGACGGCGGTGTCGGTGTCGTCGGGGATGGCCGTCTCGCCCTCGCCGTCCTTGGGAGGATCGCAGGAGAAGAGCAGGACCGCGAGGAGGAGGTGCGCGCGCATGGGGGCTCCGTGATGCCGCCTTTATACTAGTTCTGTTGGGTGCGTGGAGCACGTCTCGAGATCTCTCGAAGCGGGAGCGCGGACGCGCCCTTGCGCAGATCACGAGATATTTCTGAACACCTGTTTGGGTGTTGGTGCGTGGTTGACTGGCCCAAGAGCGCACCGATGCCCAACCGACTCGACCCGATAGCCTTCCCCGCCGACCTCGACGCCAGCTTCCAAGGCGTCGTGGGCCGCCTCATGGGCGGGCTCATCGAGAGCGGCGTGGCCACGGACGACACGCCGGGCAGCGTGGCGCGCACGCTGGTCGAGACC
>CAZKWG010000611.1:0-5208 GCA_964556105.1 uncultured Enterobacterales bacterium
GTGAAAGCCGCCGCCCAGGTGATCGTGGACGCCGCCGCGGTCGATGGCCATGAGCGCGTGGCTGAGCGCCTCGGCGGCCCGCGGGTGCGCCTGCGTCGCCGCGGCGTGGACCAGCAGCTCGAGGCGCGGGACCTGCGGGAACTTCGCGCCCGACCCCCAGCCGCCGCTGCGCCAGTCGTACTCCGCCATCAGCTGGTTCACGCCCGCGTGAACTCTCTCCAGACCGGGCGTCTCCCCTCGCGTCGGGGCCGAGGCCGCTCGCAGCCGCTCCTGCAGGGTGCGCGCCTGCGCGACCGAGCGCTCCCGCGACTCCCGCCACTGCTCGTCCACCCGGCGCAGGGCCTCGCGGAAGGAGGGCAGGCCGAAGCGGGGATGGGGCGGGAAATAGGTGCCGCCGTATAGGGGGGCGCCGTCGGGGGTCAGCCAGAGGTTGAGCGGCCAGCCGCCCTCGCCGCTCAGCTCCAGGAGGGCGTCCATCGCCTGGCCGTCCACGTCGGGGCGCTCCTCGCGATCGACCTTGATCGCCACGAAGCGCTCGTTGAGCAGGGCCGCCACGCTCGCGTCCAGGAAGCTCTCCCGCTCCATGACGTGGCACCAGTGGCAGGCGGCGTAGCCCACGGAGAGGAAGATCGGTCGGTCCAGCTCCCGCGCCGCGGCGAGCGCCTCGTCTCCCCAGGGGCGCCAGTCCACCGGGTTGTGGGCGTGCTGGCGCAGGTAGGGGCCCGAGGCCAGGGCGAGGCGGTTCGTCCAGGGCCCCTCGCGGTCCTGCGCCGTGGCGACGCGATAGGCCGGTGGGAGGCGGCTCATCCGATGGTCCGCCCCTTCCAGGTCGCGGTCTTCGCCTTCAACCCAGAGTTGATGAAGAGCCCCATCGTCAGCGCCGCGCCGAAGGGCATGAGCACCCCGTAGCGGAGCGGGCGCTCGAAGGTGTGGTCGAGGTAGGCGCGCGCGAGCTGCATGGTCAGCACGCAGGCCAGGCTCCAGGTTGACCAGGGCGCGGGGAGGAGCCCCGTCAGGCTGACCAGGAGGAGCAGCCAGGGCAGCAGGATGTAGCCGAACATGAAGCCGGCGACGCCGAAGACGCGCAGCCAGCTCCGCCCGACCCCGGCGAAGAGGTTCTTGGTCCAGCCCTCCCAGACGGCGCGGAAGGAGTCGTACATGCGGCAGGTGAACAGGGAGCGCATGAAGACGAGGTGATAGGGAAAGCCCGCCTTCGTCACGGCGGCGGCCATGCCCACGTCGTCCACCACGTCGTTGGCCACCGCGGTGTGGCCGTTGACCGCCTCCCAGGCGTCGCGGCGCAGCAGGATGAACTGCCCGTTGGCCAGCGGTCGCTCCGGGCGCCGCTCCGGGTCGTTCACCTTGTCGATCGGGTTGCCCGCCAGGATCAGGCCCGCCACCATCGGCTGGAGCACCTCCTCCCAGAAGGAGACGGTGTCCATGTGCCCGAGGCCGGACAGCATGGCCAGCTCGCCGCGCTGCGCGTAGCCGAGCGAGGCCGAGACGGCGCGCGGCCTCAAGCGGACGTCGGCGTCGATGAAGAGCAGCCAGTCCGGGGCGAAGTCGCTGGCCAGGGCGTGCTGTGCCGCGCGCTGGCAGGCCCAGGGCTTGCCCAGCCAGCCCGGGGGGAGGGCGCCGCCGCCACCCTGGATGACCGTGACCCGCCCGGCGTAGGGCGCCAGGATCTCCGGGGTGCGGTCGGTGCTGCCGTCGTCCAGCACGAAGATCCGCGTTTCCGGGTGGTCCTGGGCCAGGGCCGCCTCCAGGCAGGGCCCGATGTTGCTCTCCTCGTTGCGGGCGGGGATGACGATCGCGACGCGCGCGGGGCGCTCCGGCGCGGGGTCCTCGGCGCCGACGCGGAAGCGGTCGTCCTTGCGGCCCTTCGCCGTGCGCACCACGGCGCCCAGCCAGAACAGGGCGACGCCGCCGAAGTAGAGGTGTCCGAGCCAGGCTGCGTTCATGCCGTCTCCCCGCGCGCCTCTGAAGTTGGACCCGCCATGACCCGCGCCCACTCTGCGTCGTCCAAGGCCAGGATCGGGTCCTTGACCTGCCCCTCCGGCGCGCCCGCCGCGACCCGCGCCTGACGGTAGCGCAGGAAGGTGCCCGCGGGAGCCTCTACAAGCGTGGGTGGATTCAGCCGACCGCTCTCGCGCCGACCGGCGTACTCCACGTTCACGTCCATCAGGGCCGCGTCCAGGGCGGAGAGCAGCGCGCCGCACCGGGCGTCGGGGCGCTCCAGCTCCACCGCGAGGCGATAGCGTGGGCGAAGGCCAGGCTCTATCCCCAGCGTGAAGCCCAGGGGCGCCAGGCCGACCTGCGCCACGGCCGCGCGCACCGCCAGCGCGACCTGCTCCTCGGTGACGCGCTCGCCGAGCACGTTCAGCACGCGCCGTCCCTTGCCGACGAAGCGCACGACGGGCGTGCGCCCGCAGCGGCCGATCACCTCGACCACGTCGTCGAGATCGTAGCGGTACAGCCCGGCCTCGGTGGTGATGACCAGGCGGGCGCGCTGGCCCTCCTCGAGCTCCCAGGCGCCGAGCAGCTGCCCGTCGTCGGTGGCGAACTCCATGAGGTGGCCCCCGGTCCACAGCACGCCCCCGTCCCAGTCGCCCAGCGGGACGGCGAAGTAGCCCTCCGACGCCGTCACCCCCACCTCGCGCACGGGGATCTCGGCGCCCAGCGCGTCCGAGAGGCGGGCGGCGAAGTAGGCGGCGGGGCCTCCCTTCCAGCAGTTGACCAGGGTCAGGGGCCAGATCTTCGCCGGCCTCCAGTCCGTGGGAGGCTGCCTTCGGCGCAGGCGCCACTCCAGCCAGCGACGGTCGGAGGGCGCCAGCGCGGCGGCGGGCCCCTGTCGCAGGGTCCCGTCGCGCAGGTCCTGGGAGAGCGGCTCGGCCCACTCCAGGAGGCGCCGACAGAGCAGCAGGATGGTCGAGGGGTTGGCGGTGGTGATGGACGTGATCGTCGCGCCGAGGGCGAAGCGCAGCAGCGCGTAGTGCTTGAGCTCGGTGGGCGCGAGCTGAAAGACGCTGTAGGGCACGGGATAGCGCAGGCGCAACCACCAGGGCTGCGCGAGGTGCATGCGCCCCGTGTTGGCGCCGATGGGCAGGCCGCCGGGGCTGCGGGCGTGCTCGGCCGGGCTGACCACCGTGAGGGCGGAGCCGCGGGCGAGGGCCTCGTGATCGCGGATCAGGCCGAGGATCCAGAAGGCCTGGGCGTCCGAGACGGTGCGCGCCCAGGAGGGGGTGACCGGCAGGTGCTTGGGGCGACCGGTGGTGCCGCTGGTCTCGAGCAGCATCTCCACCTTCTCGGTGCAGAGCACGCCCTGCTCACCGTTGGCGACGCGGTCCAGCCAGGGGCGGTGGCCCTCGTGATCGCGCACGGGCACCGCCGCCCGCAGGTCCTCGAGGCTGCGCACGCGCTCGAGCCCGTGCTCGCGGCCGAACGCGCTCTCGCGGGCGCCCTCGAGGATGCGGGCGAGGGCTGCACGTTGAGCGGTCTCCGGATCGTCGAGCGCGCCGAGGAAGGCCTCCACCTGACGCGCCCTCGCCCCTCGAAGGAGGCGATAGGGGCCGTTTCCCTGGTCGCTGAGCTCGGGCGCGAAAACGTTCACGGCCGACACATATTCGCCGCGTTCACGGCGCGCCGCTCGCAGTTGAGGATACATCGCTGTTACGGGACGTGGTTCTCACATTGACATGCGTCCAGGCTTTCGATATCTACGGGCTTCTCCGGCCTCCTCGGCCGCGCGTCCTGTTCCTCATCTCTCCTTCACCCCCCTCTCCCTCCAATCTCACCGTCCGCGAGGACTCCGCCTCCATGAGAACCGGCGAAGTGGTCCGGGATCCGCAGGGTCGAGCGTTCCAGATCGGGCAGCAGCTCGGTCGGGGGCTGTGGGGTAGGACCTTTGCGGCGCGGGAAGAGGGCGCAGGCGAGTGGGTGATCAAGGTCCCCCTCGGCCTCTCCGACGTGGGCGAGGGCGGCGAGCGGCTCGCGCGGGCCTGCCAGGAGATCGTCCAGGAGCAGGGGAGGCTGCTGCAGCAGGCGGCGGGCCCGGGCGTCGT
Source organism: uncultured Enterobacterales bacterium (assembly GCA_964556105.1). Lineage (GTDB taxonomy): Bacteria > Myxococcota_A > UBA796 > UBA796 > CAZKWG01 > CAZKWG01. The sequence continues at coordinate 4,062 of CAZKWG010000611.1, forward strand.
GCCCTGCGAGCTGGTCTTCAAGACGGCCGAGGGCGTGCCCGTCCTGGTGCTGCCCCGCTACGCGAGCTCCCTCGAGCGGCGGATGCAGCTGGGCTGCTCCTTCGAAGAGGTGCTGCGCGTCATCGTCGAGGTGGCCCGCGCCCTGCGCGGTCTGCGCGGCCAGAGCTTTCACGGCGCGTTGAAGCCGACGAACGTGCTGATCACCGACCGCGGAGAGGTGCGCCTCTCCGACTTCGTCACGCCCACGCTGAAGCGGCACATGGGCGCGCTGCTGCGGGCGGTGGGCCAGGGCAGCAGCTACGTGGCGCCTGAGGTCCGGGGGGCGACCAGCGAGGAGCCTCCGCTCTCCGTGGCCGCGGACACGTACGCGCTGGCGATGATGATCTATCGCGGCGTGCTCACCGACGGGGCGGGCGGCGGGCCGGCGCCGGTGCTGCCGGAGGACGGCCTTGACAAGGCGGCCCTGGTCGCGCTGAAGGACCGGATCCACAACCGGCTCAAGGCCGAGCCCTCGAACCCGCGCTTCCACACGCGGCTGGCCGATCGCGCCGCGGCGCTGCTCAACCGCGCGCTCTCCCGCGAGGTGAACCCGAGCCCGCCCTTCCGCTTCGGCCGCCTCGACGAGTTCCTCGCCCGCGCCGAGGAGGTGCAGGCCCTCGTGCACCCGGTCGTCACGCACGTCGGGAAGATCCTGCTCGACCGGCCGCCGGCCACCGAGATCTTCACGACGGACGAAGAGGCGACCTTCTCCTGCACCATCGCCTGCAGCGCCGGGGTCGAGACCCACGAGGAGATCGCCACCGGGCTGGCCCTCTTCGATCAGGATCGCGACGAGCGGATGCGGGAGATCCAGTGCTCGTACACGGTGGATCGTCACCCCTCCGGCCGCTTCCGCTTCGGGTTCCGCATCGCTGAGCTCGCGCCGGCCACCTACAAGGTGCGGCTGGCGTTCACCATCCGCGACTCTGGCCACGAGCCGGTGACGGCGGAGGGTCGCTTCCACATCCGCGCGGCGCCCGGCTATGTCCCGCCGCGGGAGCAGCCTGCGTCGCGTCCCATCCCGCTCGAGCGCCCGGCCGAGACGATCGTGACCGAGCGCCGCAGCGTCTCGGGGGTCTCCGAGGCCCCACGACCGGTGGAGCCCGCC
>CAZKWG010000612.1:0-5202 GCA_964556105.1 uncultured Enterobacterales bacterium
CCGCGCGCCATCCACGTCTACGAGCGCATGGGCTTCGTCGTGGAGGGCCGGCGGAGCGGCGAGTACCGCGAGCGCGACGGGACGCTGAGAGGGGACGTGTTGATGGCGAGAGGGGTGTAGCTCAGGCGCCGACGAGGTGCAGCGTCCGACCGTCGAGGGTGAGCTCCTCGCGCCAGAGGCGCTCCTCCCAGCTCCGCCCGGCGCGCTGGTCGAAGAAGATGAGCCAGCCCTCCCGCTCGCCGACCTCGTCCAGGTAGCGGCAGAGCTGCTCCAGCCCGTCCTCGCGCACCTGGGTCAGGCTGCGGTGACGGGGCGGGACGCGCTTGAGCTCGATGACGAATCGCTCCTGCGCGTAGGCGACGAGCAGATCGACGGCGCCGCGGCCGGCGGCGAACTCCCGGTGAACGGTCCCGCCGCCGTTGATCACGCGCTGGAGAAAGCCCATGAAGGCCAGGTGCGGCACGGCCTCGAGGTAGCCCCGCTGCGCGTGCTCCTCGACGATCGCGGCGTTGTTTCGCCACCACTTCAGGAACTCCGTGACGAGCGCCGGCATGTCCAGTCCGCCGTCCGGGCGCTGCCAGCGCCAGCGGGGGCGGGGCAGGTTCTCCTGGATGTTGTAAGAGAGCTGCCGACCCAGCACCTCGCGATAGAGCGGGTTCGCCGCCTCCGCGCCGTCTCGCCCGCGGCGGACCAGCCCGAGATCGACCACGTACTGGAAGTCGTCGTGCTCATAGTCGATAGGCTCCTGCGCGTCCGAGAGCAGCACCGCGCTGATGATCCGCGACACGCGCTCGTCGCGCAGGCGCGCCGCGAGGCTGTCCAGGTGCGTGGTGCGCGCCAGGATGAGGCGCTCCCGCGCCTGCTCGATCTCTGCCTCGGCCACCGGTTGTGTCGGGTCGGTCGCCAGCTCCATCACGGCGATCCGCGCCAGCGCGTTGACCAGGAAGGGCTGGCCCTGCGTCCAATAGAAGATCCGGGAGAGCGCCGCGTCCTCGAAGCGTTGTCCCGTGTCTGCCGTGTGCTGCTCCAGCAGCGCGCGCACCTCGGCCTCGGTAAAGTTCCGCAGGGTGAGCGAGGCCGCCTTGATGTTGAATGGGCTGCCCGGATTGACCGGCTTGCCGTCTTTGGCGCTGGAGAGGTAGTCTTTGAGGTCGCGCATCCCGATCAGCGCCACGCTGGCGGGGAAATGTTCGGGCCGGTCCATGAACCCCGCTCGGAGCTGGCGCAGCAGGCTGATCAGCGCGGGACCGCTCACCACGTCCGCCTCGTCCAGCAGCAGGACCACCCGGCGGGGGTACACCTGCTCGGACCAGGCGCGGACCCACTGGTGAAGCCGCGTGCCCTCGGGCCGATCCAGCCAGTCCGCGCAGGAGGGCGGACGCAGCTCCGGCGGCAGATGGTTCTGCGCCCCCCGCTCCAGCGCGGCCAGCCAGATGGGCTCCGCCTCCAACACGCCCTCGACACCCTGGCTCTCCTCCAGGGTGGCCCAGATCGCCACGTACCCCAGATCACGGAGCCGCGCCGCGAAGGCGCGCATCGTCGTCGTCTTGCCCGTCTGGCGCGCGGCATGCAGGACGAAGTACAGGTCCTCCTGGACCAGCGGCAGCAGCCCCGGCAGCCGCGCCTCGGGGGGCAGCATGTAGTGCCGGCGTGGATCACAGGGCCCGGTGGTGTTGAAGGTGCGGGTCATTCGAGGTCTATAACCTGGGCGTTCGCGGCTGGCGTGCGGAGGCTCAGGGGACGAGGCACACGGAGATGCCAGGGCTCGCCGGGCGTTCGTGGGCACCCTTGCTATAGGAAGGGCATGACACCTGCTCAAGCAAGCGTTCCCACGATCGCGCTCGGAGTTCTCTTCGGCTGCAACCGCGAGGATCCAACACAGCCCCTTCCAGTCTCCCCCTTCACGCCCATGGCCGAAGCGAGCGCCGCAGGGGTCGCCGCCTCCTGCTACGCGCGCGTCTCCGTGCGACAACAGGGAGCGGCGGGCTGCCTCGCGCTCGCAGAAGCCGAGGGCGACTGGGCGCGTATCCCATCGTCATCGTTCGTTCGCCGACCGGTCGCGGAGCTGGAGCATGCACAATGCTTCGTTCAATGCGACTCCGAGCATGACCAGACAATCTGGAACTTCCAGATTCAAGCGCCAGGATTCCGTGGTGTGCTTCGGTGCGAAGCGTCCACCCTGTCGATGACCCTGACGGTCGCCGAGCTCAGCTCAGCAGGTGTTCGGGTGACGTCGGTCAAAGACCTGACCCGGCCTGTAGCGTTCTCGTTACCCGCTCCGGGAGAGGCGTCGGCAGAGACGATGGTCGTCGGCGAGAACGCCTGTCCATAGGGCGCCGCCGCGGCGGGCGTCGCGCTGAAGGAGAGGCGTCACCCTCACCCCCCCAGCGCGACCCTGTACACCCGCGCCTCGGCCCACTCCGAGAAGCTCCCGCCCGCGCGCAGCGCCTCGCAGTCCAGATCCGTGACCGCCTTGCCGATGCGCGCGCCGGCGTCCCAGAGCACCCACAGCTCGCCCGGCATGGGACTCAGGGCCAGGGCCTCGGGGGACTCGCCGGGCAGGTCGGGGAGCTCCGCCAGCAGGGCCGGCTCCGAGCCGGGGCGCCAGGTGTAGATCGCCGGGGGAGGACCGTCCTCGCCGGAGGGGCCCGCCAGCACCAGGGCCTGGGCGGTCGCCGCGTCCCAGACCAGATCGCGCACGCCGCGACCGCCGAGATCCAGGGCCCAGGCCGGACCGACCTGGAAGGCGCCGCCCGGATCGGCGATGGCGACGACCAGCGCCCGCCCCGGCCCCACCCGCGGCCCGCGCAGCCCGACCAGCAGCCGCCCCTCCCCGTCCAGGGCGAGGCCCTCCAGGTCCAGCCCGCCCTTCTTCGCCTCGCCGGTGGTGGCCTCAGGCGGCAGCGCGCAGTCCGGGCAGGCCGCCGCCGCCGCCGCGCGCAGGGCTTCGGGCAGCTCCGGCCCCGGACGGAGCGCCTCGGAGGAGGAGAGCACCTCGCCCAGCGGCCCGATGTGGGCGATCCGCCCCCGCGACTTCAGCTTGCCCTTCTTCGACAGGCTGTGCGAGCCCATCAGCCAGGCCCCGGGGGGAGCCGCCGCCACGCCCTCCAGATCGTCCATCTCGAAGGGCGCGCCGTCCACGGCACGCAGGGTGAGCGGCGTGGTGGGCGCGCCGTCCGCCCCGAAGCGGTGGACGCGGCCGGGCTGCTCGTCGTCCACCACCCACAGCTCAGCGTCGGCGCCGCGCGGGACCCAGGCCGCGCCCGAGGCCTCGCAGACGCCCGGCAGTCGCAGCGGGCCGCGGATCAGGGCGAGGCGCTCCCCCGCGCCGTCCGCCCCTGGGAGCCCCTCGACCTCGGGGGGGGCCGAGGTGGAGGTGGAGACGGGGGGCTCCGCAGCGACGGGCGGCTCAGGGGAACGCGAGGAGGTGCAGGCGAGGAAGGCGGCGAGCAGCGTGATCATCATGCCGGAATATCCCGGCGCAGCCGCAACGCAACAGTAGACAGACCAACACAACCGGATCGGATCGGGTGAAGATGGCCGATCCAGGCCGTCCGTGTCGCCGCCCCGCTGGCGCCGTCACGAGTCTTCTGTTATCGACCGCTCGCCCAGCGAGCATGTCACAGCCGGTTACAGCTCATGGACACACCCGCCCACCCCGGAGGATAAAGACCGCATGAGCAGCGCGCGCCGTGTCCTCCTCACGCAAGGTCACGTCGATCTCATCCGCCGCGAGGTGGTGCTGGCCGGCCGTCGCCAGACCCTCTCTCCCACCGAGATCGCCCTGCTGGGCTATCTCGACGGCAGAGAGGGCCTCCCCGCCACGCGCGCCGAGCTGCTGCGCGAGGTCTGGGGCTACAGCGAGCGGGTGGTCAGCCGCACGCTGGACACGACGGTCGCGCGCCTGCGGGCGAAGATCGAGGTTAATCCTGCCCAACCGCGCCACCTGCTCACCGTCCCCGGGGCGGGCTATCGCTTCGTCTCGCTGGAGGGGTCGGCGGGAGGCGCCGTCGGCCTGGGCCCGCTGGTGGGCCGCGAGGACACGCTGCAGGCCATCGACGCCGCGCTGGCGCTGGGGGCCCCGCTGATCACCCTCTGCGGCGCCGGCGGCATGGGCAAGAGCCGCGTCCTGCGCGCCTGGGCGCAGCGCCGCGGCGTCCCGCTGGTCGAGCTGGGGCCGCTCTCGCGGGTGGAGGACGCCCGCGCCTCGGTGGCCGCCGCGCTCGGGGTCAAGGCGGACGTGGGCTGGAAGGAGCTCGGGGAGATCGTGCTGGATCGCGCGCTCCCGGCGCTGGCCCTCGACCAGGCGGAGCACCTCCTGCCCGACCTGCCGCCGCGGCTGATCACCTTCCTGCAGACCAGCGCCGGGAACACGCGCCCCACGCTGATCCTCAGCTCGCGCGTGGGCCTGCACGTCCCCGGGGAGCGCCTGCTCGAGCTGGGGCCCCTCTCCGCCGCCGATGCGCGCACCCTCTACGATCTGCACCGCGCCGGCCCGGAGGAGGAGGGCGTCGAGGCGCTGCTCAGCCGGCTGGGCCACATCCCGCTGGCGGTGGAGCTGGCGGCGGCCCGCTCGCGCACGCTCTCCGTCGCCGAGCAGATCCGCGCGCTGGGCCTGGACCTGCTCGAGGACTCCGACACCCAGGGGCGCTCGCTGCGTCGCAGCATCGGCGGCTCCTGGGACCTGCTCGACGAGCGCGCCCGCCGCGGCCTGCGCGCCCTCTGCACCTTCCGAGACGCATTTTCTTTGGACGCCGCGCGCGCCGTCCTGGGGGGCGAGCCGCCCGCCGCGCTGGCCACGCTGAGCACCCTGCGGGAGAGCGCGCTGGTGGTGCGCGCCGCGGCGGGCGACGGGCGCATGAGCGTGCTCGAGCCGATCCGCTGGTTCGTCCTGGAGCAGATCCCCGAAGACCCCGAGGCCGCCCTGCGCCACGCCCGCTGGTTCGCCCGCTGGGGAGCCCTGGCCCGCCGCCGCGCGCTGGATCGCGACGACGGCACGATGCGCCGGGATCTGGCGGTCGAGGCCTCCGAGCTCCTCGCCGCCGCCCCCGCCGCCCTGGCCGCGGGCGAGGTGGAGGTCGCCGCCGACGCCTGGCTGGCCCTCTTCGAGATCGCCCGCCTGGACGGGCACCACGGGGCGGAGGTGGTGCTCATGGGCGAGCTGCTCATCGAGAGCCCCGGCCTCTCCGAGGTGACGTCGGT
>CAZKWG010000613.1:0-5200 GCA_964556105.1 uncultured Enterobacterales bacterium
AGCTCGGCGATCAGCGGGGCGCCGTGCCGCTTGACCATGCCCTGAGGGATGCGCCGGTTCTCGATCAGCTCGCCCAGCGTCATCGGCCGGCGGCGGGCCAGATCGAGGGCGAGCGCGTCGGAGAGCACCTGACGCGGGGGCTGGTCCATGGCGCGGCCGGTGGTCTCGCGCCAGGCGAACAGCGCGCGGATGGCCTTGCGCTCGTCGTCATCGAGCAGGGCGGCGATGTCCCAGCTCATCCAGGCGTCGGCGTCCGTGGAGCCCCGGCGGGCGTCCTCGACGATCTCCGCGCTGGCCTCGAGCGCCCAGCCGAGCCGGCCGCGCGCGGCCAGACGCACCTCGAGCGCGTCGGCGAGGGGGAGAAGGATGCGCGCGTCCTCTCCAGCGTACTGGAGCTGCCGGACGCTGAGCGGCCGGATGGACCAGTCCGTGAGCCCGACGGCCTTGTCGATCTTCACGTCCAGGGCTTGCTGAACCACCGCCCCCAGGCGGGAGGGAAAGCCCATCCCGAGCAGGGCGGCGGCGCGCTGGGTGTCCAGGATCCGCCGCGGCAGCGCGCCGGTCACCCGATGCAGGATCTCCACGTCCTGGGCGCCGCCGTGCACGACGATCATGGCGCGCTCCAGCAGCGCGGCGAGGGGCTTCGGGTTGATCGCGCGGGCGTCTACGATCCAGACGCGCCCGTCGGGAGTGGCGATCTGGACCAGCATCAGCTCGGGGCGGTAGCGGTGTTCCGCGTGGAACTCGGTGTCCAGGCCCAGGCGATCGACCTCGGCCAGCGCCTCCAGCATGGCGGCGAGCGCACGTTCGTCGTCTACGAGGCGGAGATCAGCGCGTTCGACCATGAGACCCTCGGCGGTCCGTCTGGGATAATCCGATCCCAGGGCGCGCGCCGTGCGCCGGTGCGCTCAGACGGCGTGGACCGTCTCGCTGATCCCGCGCCAGGACCAGGAGCGCCAGCGTCCACCGCCGCGCTCGCAGACCCAGCGCAGGCCGGGCTCGCTCTCCGAGCCCTGGGGGCGCGCGTCGAGGAGCCAGTAGCGTCGCCGCTGGGTGAAGGTCAGCTCGAAGCAGGCGCCAGGCGCCTGAGGGGTCAGCAGCTCCTCCAGCACCTCGCTGTCGAAGGTCCCCGCCGGGGCCTCCGGGCCGAGCACCGCCGCGAGGTAATCGTCCAGCAGCGTCGAGAGGCAGCGCCCGAGCAGGGCGGGCTCGCGCGCGATGACGACGCCGTGGCAGCCGTCGGCCACGCTGATCGCCACGCGAGAGCCGAGCTCGACGGGGAGCGCATGCTCGACGCTGGAGAGGAGCGGGATGGGCAGCTCGTCGAGGAGCTGGGCGTCGGTGGCGGTGCCGTGCGGCAGGTGTACGAGATCGGCCTCGAGATCGAGGGAGGAGAGCTCGCCCCAGCGGTGCACGCTGCCGGGGGCCACGCCGGGCGCGCCCTCGAGCACCAGCGCCAGATCGTCCGGCGCCAGCTCCACGCTGCGCGCCAGCGCGCCCAGGTGAACGGGCGTGACGTAGAGGGCGAGGTTCTGGCCCTCCTCATAGACCGCGCAGGTGACGGGAAAACGTGCGCCCTGCTGACCGCCGTGCCAGCGGTGCAGAGCGTGTCGGGAGAACGCGGAGGAGGGCAGGGGAGCTGGCGGCATCGCCACCTCGGAGGAGAGAAGCTCAGGAGACCATAGCCGATGCCGCCCCTGACGGATACAGGAACTTCCAGGGCTGTACCATGCCGGGAAGCCGCGAGTCGGGTCAGGCCGCACAGGCGCAGCAGGCGGAGAGCCAGCAGAGGGTCAGGCCGGTGGCGGCCTGGACCTGGCTGGATCCGGCGATCGTCGTGGGCGCGCTGGGAGAGTCCGGCCGCGCGCACGCGCTGACCTCCGATCCGGGCGGCGATCTCGCGCTGGCGCTGGCCATCGCTGGGGCGGGCTCGGTGACCCACGCGACCAGCGACCTCGCCGCGCACGCGCTCGTCGAGCTGAAGCTGGTCGCGGCGCGCGAGCTGCCGGTCGAGGGCTACCGTTGCCTGCTCGGGCTCGACCCCGCGGGGCGCCGCGTCTTCTACTACCACCTGATCCGCGCCGCGCTGTCGGAGACCTGCCGCGCCTGGTGGGACGCGCACGAGGAGCTGATCCGCCTGGGGGTCGCCACCTGCGGCGTCTGGGAGCGCCACCTGGAGGGCTACCGCCTTCGCGTGATGCCGCTGCTGCGGATGAGCGGCGCCACGGACGCCCTGCTGGAGACAGGAGAGGTGGAGGCGGCGCGCGCCCTCGTGGCCGAGCGGATCGACCGCTCGACCTGGCGTGCGGCGACGCGCGCCTGGTTCTCGACGCCGGTGCTGCGGGGGGTCGGGGCGCCCGCGCTCCCCACGGGCTGGCTGGAGCGCCTGGTGCAGGGGATCGGCGAGACGCCGCCTTCACGGAACTTTCTTCTGCGGTTCGCCCTCACGGGGACGCCCGGGGACCTGGAGGCCGCGTGGCCCCAGCTGACGACCTGGGGGCACGCGGCGCTGGCGCGCGCCTCCCGTCGCGTCCATCTGGTGCTGGCCGAGCCCTCCGAGGTGCTGCGCGCCCAGCCCCGCGGCACGTTCACGGGCCTCGCCCCCGGGGTGGTCGACGGCGAGGATCCGCTGCTGGCCCTGGGGGTGGAGCGACTGCAGGAAGGTGGGCGGATCGCCGCCTGGATCGCCGGGGAGCGGCCGGCGTCCCTGGAGGGCGCCGTAGAAGACACGCAGGCAGAGCGCGATCTGCGGCGCGCCGACCGCTCAGCGTTCTGCGGGCCGCTCCTGGTGGCGCGGACCCTGGGCCGAGCGCGCGCTCAGGCCTGAGCGCTCTGCGTGGCGTCGTCTTCGGGAGCGATCTCGGCCTGGACGGGCTCGGCGGGCACGGGCTCGGCGGGCACGGGCTCGGCGGGCACGGGCTCGGCGGGCAGGCGCGGCGCTGGGCGACGGACCTCCAGCGGTCCCGCCCAGATCCGCGCGCTCCGCACGAGCACGCGGGCGCCGTCCTCCGTCTCCAGCACGGTGTTCAGCAGCGCGATCTCGCGCACGCTGCCCTGGACGCCGGCCACGTTGAGCCGATCCCCGAGGGCATAAGGACGCGCGCTGAGCAGGAGCGAGCCGCAGACTACATCTGTGAGTGGATCGCGCAGGGCCAGGGCGAGGGCCAGCCCGAGCGCCGCCAGCACGATCAGGAGGCCGCGCGTGTCCACGCCGAGGGCCGAGAGGGCGGCGATGAGGCCGAGCGCGACGACCGCGATGGGGAGCGCGCGCACCACCGCCACCCGCAGCAGGGGCTCCGTGCGCGTCCGGGCCAGGGCGGCGTTGACGACGCCCGCCAGCCAGCTCCCCGCCAGCCAGAAGCCGCCCACCACCAGGGCCCCGAAGGCGATCCGCCCGATCAGCTCCCAGAAGCTCAAGCCGCACCCCCTGGCTCGGCCAGGTAGCAGGACGCCGTGGCGTTCGGGCCCACGGGGTACTCCGGCACCCGCTCACCGACCTTGCAGCGGTCCATCACGGAGATGCAGCGGGTGTGGAACGCGCAGCCCTTGGGCGGGTTGATCGGCGTCGGCACCTCGCCCACAAGCGGCACGCGCTTGCGCTTCTGGCCGGGACGGGTGGGAGGGATCGCCGAGAGCAGCGCGGTGGTGTAGGGGTGCCGCGGGTTCTCGTAGAGCGCGTCCACCGGCGACATCTCGACGATGCGCCCCAGATACATCACCGCGACGCGGTCGCAGATGTGCCGGACGACGCCGAGATCGTGCGAGATGAAGAGGTAGGAGAGGCCCAGCTCCTGCTGCAGCTCCTCGAGCAGGTTGATGATCTGCGCCTGGATGCTGACGTCGAGCGCGCTCACCGCCTCGTCGCAGACGATGAAGCGGGGGTTCAGGGCCAGCGCCCGGGCGATGCCGATGCGCTGCCGTTGTCCGCCGGAGAACTCGTGCGGGAAGCGGCGCATGTGCTCGGGCAGCAGGCCGACGCGGGAGATCAGGGCCGCCACACGATCCTGGAGCTCGCTCCCCTTGGCGACGCCGTGGACGGCGAGCGCCTCGCCCACGATGGTCGCGACGTCCAGGCGCGGGTTCAAGCTGGAGTAGGGGTCCTGGAAGATGATCTGGGCCTTGCGGCGGAGCTGACGCAGCGGCTCACCGGCGAGGTCGAAGACCTCCTGGCCCTCGAAGCGGACGCTGCCGCCCGTGGCCGGGATCAGGCGCAGCAGCGTGCGACCCACGGTGGTCTTGCCGCAGCCGCTCTCGCCGACCAGCCCGAGCGTCTCGCCGGGGCCGATGTCGAAGCTCACGCCGTCCACGGCTTTGACGTGGCCGACCACGTTGCCGAACAGGCCCCTGCGGATCGGGAACCAGGTGCGGAGATCGCGGACCTCGAGGAGCGGCGCGCTCATGGGGCCTCCCCGGCGCTCAGCGTGAAGCAGCGGGCCATGTGGTTGGGGCTCACCCGCGTCTCCTCGGGCTCGGCCCCGGCGCAGGCGTCGAAGGCGAGGCTGCAGCGGTTACGGAAGCGGCAGCCTGACGGGAAGTTCAAGGGGCTGGGCACGACGCCGGGGATCACCGAGAGGCGCTCGTGGCGCCGGTGGGTGCCGGCCCGGCTCTGGAAGAGGCCGCGCGTGTACGGGTGGCGCGGGTTGTCGAAGAGATCGACGCAGGGCGCGTACTCGACGACCTTGCCGGCGTACATGACCGCGACGTGATCGGCCATCTCCGCCACCAGGCCGAGATCGTGGGTGATGAAGAGGATGGCCGTCCCGGTCTGGTCCTGGAGCTGCCGCATGAGATCGAGGATCTCCGCCTGGATGGTGACGTCCAGCGCGGTGGTGGGCTCGTCGGCGATCAGCAGGCGCGGCGAGCAGGACAGGGCCATGGCGATCATCACGCGCTGGCGCATGCCGCCGGAGAGCTGGTGCGGGTAGTCCTCCACCCGCTTCTCGGGGCTCGGGACCTTGACCAGGGTGAGCATCTCGATGGCGCGGTCGCGGGCCGCGTTGCGCGAGAGCCCGAGGTGGAGGCGCACGGCCTCGCCGATCTGCTCGCCCACGGTGTAGACCGGGTTCAGGCTGGTCATCGGCTCCTGAAAGATCATGCCGATGCGGTTCCCGCGGATCCGGCGCAGCTCGTCCTCGGGGAGCTGCATGAGGTCCACCCCCTCGAAGAGGATCCTCCCGCCCGCGCGCACGCCCGGCGGGGA
>CAZKWG010000614.1:0-5194 GCA_964556105.1 uncultured Enterobacterales bacterium
GCGGCGGCCCAGGCGGCGCTGGCCCAGGCGGAGGGCGCTCGGACGCCGATCTCGCAGCGGGCCGAGGCCGCGCGACAGTCCGCCAGCCTCGCCCGCGCCGCGCACGAGGGGGCGGAGGACGCCGCCTTGCAGGCCGAGCTCGAGCTCCAGGAGGTGCTGGAGCAGCTCGGCGTGCTCACCCAGCGCGCGGCGGCCAGGGAGCAGGCGCGCGCGGCCTTGGAGAGCGCCCGGCAGGCCAGGCAGGCCGTGGAGCGCGAGCTCGCAGGGCTGGAGGCCGAGACGCTCCGCCTGGACGCCCTCCTCGCGGGCCTCAGCGCTCGCCGCGAGGCGCAGGCGCGCGCGCGGGCCGCCCTCGAGGCGCCCCTGGCCGCAGCGGTGGCGAGACGCCAGGAGACGCTGGACGGGAAGGCCGTCGCCGACGAGGGGATCCGCCTGGTGCGGGCCGCGCTGCTCACCGCCGAGGACGCCGCCGCGCGGGCCCGCAAGATGGCGGCGGGCGGACCCACGATGATTCAGCAGCAGGTCAACGGCCTGGACAGCTTCGTGCGCGGCCGCGCCGGGCTCGAGGCGGCCGTCTCGCGCGCCCGCGTCTCGTGCTCCGCGGCGAGCGAAAACTATGTTGCGTCGCAGCGCGCAGTTGACGCGGTGCAGCGAGCGTTGCGCGCGCTCCCGCCCCCGCCCGAGCGCCCCGTCGCGCCCCCGCCCGCCGCGAAGCCTCCCGCGGGAGGGGCGCCCTCCCTCTACGACCGGCTCATGCAGGCGCGCAAGGTGAGCGCTCCCGAGCGGGTGAGCGCCCAGGATCTCATTCAGAAGATCCAGGCGGACAACGCGACGGACAGCGGCGCCCAGGACGGCGGGGCTCCGACCGACGCCCCCTGGCCTCCCGCGGGCACCCGCCGCCCCGTGCGCCGCGTGCGCCGCGAGGACGAGCAGTAGCCAGGGACCTGGCTCAGACGCGGATGATCTGGTCCGGGAGCAGGTCCATGAGCGTCGGGGTCTGCTCGTCGTCCGTCGCCTCGGTGGGCAGATCCTCGTCCTGGAGCGCGCTGACCGGCTCCATGCTGCGTTGCAGCATCGGCGGCACGACCCGCCCGGCCCAGCTCCGCAAGGACTCGTCGCGCAGGCGGGCGCGCATCGCCAGGCAGGCGGCCTCGAAGGCCTCGGCGGGCGGGCGGACCACCGGGTCATAGGCCAGGGAGAAGCGGATGAGATCGTAGACGGGCTCGTGGTCTGCCCAGCCCTCTGCGAGGCGGGCCCGCAGCACCGTCAGCGCCTCGCGCCAGCGCGCCTCGTGGTGCTCGCGCACGGGGCTGCCCAGCCCGAAGCGCTCGCCGGTGATCAGCTCGTAGAGCACCACCGCCAGCGCGTAGACGTCGGCCTCCGGGCCCTCGCGGCCGTCGAAGCGCTCGGGCGCGGCGTAGTCGGGCGTCCCGAAGGTGCCGCCCAGCGTGGCCTGCAGCTCATGGTGGGCCGCGGCGCTGCCGAGATCGCAGATCTTCACCTGGCCGAACGCCGTGATCATCACGTTCGACGGCTTGAGATCGCGATGGAGCATGCGCAGCGGGCGGCCGCGCTCGTCCTGTCCGGCCCAGGCGGCGTGCAGCGCGCTGGCCGTGATCGCGGCGATCTCCAGCGCCGGTCCCAGCGGCAGGCGCGGGATCTCCCCCTGCAGGCGCTGCAGGTCCGGGCCGTCCACCCGCTCCATCACCAGCGCCCAGCCGCTCTCCAGCTGGATCAGGCGGTCCACCCGGATGAAGGCGGGATGTTGCAGGCGGGCCAGCGCGCGCGCCTCGTCCACCAGCCGCCGGTTGAGCTCGGGCAGGCTCGCGTAGGCGGGCTTGAGCAGCTTCAGCGCGACCGGTCGCGAGAAGCCCTCCGGCCCGACCAGCCGCGCGGCGTAGACCAGCCCGAACGCCCCGCGGCCCAGGAGGCCGTGGATCTCGTAGGCGTAGGGGGTGGTCTCTTCGGCGTGCAGCACGATCACGGACGAGCGGCCGGTGGATGACATGTCGTCCTGCACCTCGCGCGCACCCTAACACGCCTCTTGTGCCCGTCCTACGCCGAGGGTCGCGCGGCGCGGGTCGGTACTGAACGCCTGTTCGTGACCTGTCCGGAGCGCTCGCCCCCAGAGAGAGCGTGGGGGAGGCGCCCTGGATAAGGAACTGCGATGGCGCGGACGATCACGCTGAACATCGCGGTCGATGCGGATGGACGCTGGCGCGTCTCGATCGGCGACGCGGGTACGCGGCCGGCGGAGGGCGCGCTCTCGGCGGAGGAGGCTGCCGCGCTGGTCGAGGCCGTCGGGCGCACGCTGGAGGCCCGGCCGCGCGTGATGGTGCCGGGCGAGGACCAGGCGCGGACGCGGGCCGAGGAGGCGGCGGGCGGGCTCCTCCTCGAGCTGCTGCGCCGCATGCCCGAGCCCTATGGGCGTCTGCGCGAGCTGATCGGGGTGGCGGCGGGCCTGGGGAGCCCGGCCCGCGTGGTGGTCGACGCGCCGGACGCGGCCGTGCGCGCGCTGCCCTGGGAGCTGCTCAGCGTGTCGGCCGAGGCCCCTCCGCTGGAGGTCAGCCAGGGCGGTGGGCTCTTCCGGCTCTTGCCCGGTCGCCCCGCCGCCGCGCCGCGCGCGGGCGCCGTGCAGGTCTGGCGCTGGACCCCCACGCCCCAGGATCCCGCCTGTCGTCGGATCTGGGACGGGCTCGGGGCGCTGAGCGCGACGCACAGCTTCGCGCTCCGGGACGTGACCGACGACCTCACCCTGCCCGAGGCGACTGGCCCGGAGATCCTGCAGGTCATCGCCCACGGCCACCGCGACATCGACGTCGTCGGCCTGCGTCTGGGCGGCGTCTCTCGCGACGCGGGCGCCGTCGCCGCGCGCCTGGAGCCGCTGCTGGAGCGCGTGGACGCCGTGGTCCTGGCGGTCTGTGGCGGCGCCGACGCGACCCCGCGCGAGCTGGACAACCTGGCTGGGCGCCTGGCCGCCTCGGGCGCGCGGGCCGTCGTCGCGCCGCTCCAGCGGGTGAGCGTGGACGCGCTGGAGCGCTTTCTGGGCGCCTTTTACGGGGCGCTGGCCGAGCCGACCGACCTGCCGGACGCGGTGATCGCCGGGCGTCGCGCGGTGCGGGCCTGGGGTCATCCGCACGCGCAGTGTCGCTGGTCCAACCTGGCGTTCTTCGTCACGGACCTGCGCGTCCTCGAGCAGGGGCCGCTGGTGCGCCGCCGCTGGCAGCCCGAGGGCTGGCCGCGCCCTGGCGCCGACGTCGCGACCCTGCTCGAGCGGACGCTCCCGCGGGCCGGCGCCGACGGATTCCTGGGCTTCGAGCATCTTCTCTCCGCCCTCCCCGAGACGAGCGGCGGCGGTGACCTCGCCGGCTGGCTGAGGCGGGTGGCGCCCGCCCGCCTCGCGCCCTTCACCGGCGCGCTCGCCCAGCTCAGCCCGCAGCCGCAGAGCCACCACGGCGAGCCCACGCCCACCCCACGTCTCAGGGCCTGGGGCGCGCGGCTGGGCGCCGACTTCGGCCTCAGCGATCTGGCCACGGTCATCGCCAGCGATCCCGAGATCTCGCTCGGGCTCTTCGGCGCGCTGCCGGTCGCCAGCGACGACGACCCCTACGCCACGGTCGAGTCCATCCCTCCTGACGAGCTGCCCTGGGCCAACCAGCTCGCCGTGCTCGGCGGCCCCGAGGACGGCCGCCGCCTCCGCCCCGCGCCGGGCGACACCCTCGGCCGCACCGCGGAGGCCGAGGGCCCCACCCACGGGCTCTACCGGGGCACCCACCTCTGGGATCGCAAGCTCTCCCGCGATCATCTGCGCTGGATCGGGCCGGGTCGTGTCGCGCTCAAGCGCCCGGCCCTGCGCGTTCGGGGTGGCGAGGAGCTCGCGCTCGCCCCTGGGGAGCACGAGGTCCGCCTGGGCGATGTGCTGGTCCTCACGCCGGGCACGCGCCTGGTCGGGCTGGTGTGAGGAGCCTGGCCGATGCGATGGGACACGTTCCTCGAGCGACGGGAAGCCCGGCGCCTCCGCGCCCTCGGGGACTGGCCGGTGCGCGAGGCGCTCGCCGCCTTCCGCCTGGTCGAGGACGAGGACGCGCTCGCCGCGGTGGTTCGCGCGCTGGAAGGCGCCGATCTTCGGCCTGGCCCGGCGCTGCTGGCCGCCTCTCTCGCCCCGCCGGACGCGCTGCCGCCGCCGCCCCCGTCCCGATGGGACGTGGACGAGCCCCTGCACCGCCTGCGCCTCGTCCGCGCCCTGGAGGCCCGCCTGCCCGCCGAGGCCCTCGTCCCCGCGAGCCCGCGGTCCCGGCGCGCCTGGGCGCTGGAGACCCTCTGCTTCCTGGGCGAGCAGGTGGAGGACCGCGAGCGCGCCGCCTGGTCGCGGGAGCCGCTGGCCCCGAGCCCCGCGGAGGACGCGGAGGCGGCGCAGCTCTGGGCGCGGATGTTCCAGGGGGGAGCAGCGGTCTGGTCGGATCAGCGGCGCTGGGAGAAGCGCTGCGTCGAGCCCGCCATGGCCGCGTTCCGCCAGGTGCTCTCCACCCGCGAGCTGCCGCCCGGGGTGGCGAAGCAGGCGCTCGCGGAGCTGCGCGACGGGCTCTGGTACCAGCTCCTGGGGGGCAAGGGCGGCGTCCCCGGCTGGGCCGAGCTGGCGGCGCGGGTGGTCGAGACCTCGGGCGGCGTGCCCGCGCTGGCGCTGGCCCTCGCCGACGAGGACTGGTCCCTGGCGGCGCGCTGCACGGCGGCGCGCGGCACCTGGCCCGCCACGGTCGGCGCGCTGCTGCCCGAGGTGCCCGGCGGACCCGCCCGCGCGCTGGTGCTGGGGCGGCGCCTGCAAGACACGCCCGATCGCGCTGAGTCGATTCTGGACGCCCACGTCGTGCTGCGCCTGCTCTCGACCTGGGAGGACGCCGAGGGCGCCGACCCGCTGCGGAGCTGGGGCGTCGTCGTCCAGAACCGAGGAAAGGCGCGCGGCCGGCTGCGCGCGCTGGCCATGGGTCGCCCCGCGGCGCTGAAGAGCGCGCTGCTCTCGCTGGACGCGCTCCACGCCCGCACGGTCCTCGCCACCCGCCGCTACGCCTGGGACTGGGCCTGGGAGTCGATGGCCCGCGGCTTCGCCTGGGACTTCGCCAACGCCGTCACCCCGCCCTGCGAGGCCCCCGACGACGCGCTCGACCCGCTCGGCCCCGAGCTGGTCCCCGCCGTGCGC
>CAZKWG010000615.1:0-3537 GCA_964556105.1 uncultured Enterobacterales bacterium
ACGCTGCGCTGGCTGGCGCTGCTGACGGTCCTGCTGCACCCCGAGCCGCCCTCACTGGTTGCGATCGAAGAACCCGAGCTTGGCCTGCACCCGGACCTGATCGACGATCTGGCAAAACTCCTGGTGGACGCCTCCCAGCGCACCCAGCTCGTCGTCACCACCCACTCGGACCACCTGATCAACGCCCTCTCGTCCGATCCCGGCTCCGTGCTCGTCGCCGAGCGCGAGCCCGGCGGCACCACCCTGCGTCGCCTGGACGCCGAGCGCCTTGCGGGCTGGCTGGAGAAGTATCGGCTGGGTGAGCTGTGGATGAAGGGGGAGATCGGAGGCACCCGATGGTAGCCGTGCGCGTCTACGTCGAAGGCGGCGGCGACACGGTCGCCCAGCAGAAGCCGCTGCGCGAGGCCCTCTCACGCTGGATTCAGGGGGCGATCCCAGGGGCCACGCGCCACCCCAGGATCATCGCCTGCGGCGGGGGCGACGCGGCCTACAAGGACTTCTGCCTTGGGATGAAGGCAAACCCCGATGCGTTCAACATCCTCCTGGTCGACAGCGAGACCCCGGTGACGAAAGGGATCGCGCGCTGGGCCCACGTCAAGCTGCGCCCCGGCGATGGCTGGGACGCCCCGCCAGGCACAGGCGAAGACAACCTGCACTTCATGGTGGCCACCATGGAAGCCTGGCTGTGCGCCGATCCCGACGGCCTCGCGCGCTACTTCGGCGACGGCTTCAAGCCCAGCAAGCTCCCGCAGCGCAAGAACCTCGAAGAAGAGCCGAAGGACGACCTCAACCAGAAGCTCCAAGCCGCCACTGCTCCGTCGCGCAAGGGTCCGTACCACAAGGGCAACCACCTCGACCTGCTCGGCCACGTCCAGCCCACCCTCGTGATCGCCCGCTGCCCGCATGCCGGGATCTTCGTGGACACGCTGCGTACGCGGCTGGGAGGGGGATAGGATGGCCGCAACGAACGCCACGGGCAAACGCAAGATGCCCGAGTTTATCCCCACGATTGAGCACCTTCGGTACCCACACCCCTGATCCCCACCTACGGAGTAATGGCACGACATGGAAGTCCTCAGCGGAACCGAGATCTCCTCCCAGGTCATCGCCCTTATCGAGGGCGCGCGCAAGATCCTCGTCCTGGTCACCCCCTACTTCGACCCCTGGGGTCGGCTCAGCACCGCGATCAAGGCGGCGCGCACCCAGCACGGCGTCAAGGTCCGCTTGCTGCTGCGCGGCGGCGAAGATCGCGCGAAGCAGGAGGAGAAGGCGAAGGAGCTCATCTCGTTCGGCGTCGAGGTCACCTTCCTGGAGCGCCTGCATGCCAAGGTCTACGTCAGCGAGAGTCAGGCGATTGTAACATCGATGAATCTGCTGAAGTCTTCGGCGATCGACTCCTGGGAGATCGCCATGCGGGCAGACGCGAAGACCGACGCCACCGTCTACAACGACATCGTGCGCCATGTGGTCGAGCTGATCAAGAGGGCGCAGGCGGACAGCCATATCAGCGCCCACGCCCAGGTCGCGACCGCTCACAAGGCGATCACGGCCGCCCTCTCGGAGACCACGACGGCAAGGGCTCCCTCGGCTCCGCCGAAGGCGGCGCCAGCACTGAAGAAGCTCCGGCAAGTGGCGCCGACCGGTCACTGCATCCGCTGCGGCGAGGACATCGCGTTCGACCCCGACCACCCCTTCTGCGCCACCTGCTTGAAGTCCTGGTCTCGTTACAAGAACCCCGACTACGAGGAGGCCCACTGCCACGCCTGCGGAAAGGACAAGAAGACCAGCATGGCGAAGCCCCTCTGTCGGCCCTGCTGGGAAGCAAACGCCTGAGCGGCGCGAACCGAGGGAGATGCCATGCAAGGGCCATCTGTGACGGTTCCCGGGGTGTGGAGACTGATCGAACGCCCGACGGGCCGCGTAGTATTCGCGGCGCCGTCGGGCGAACTCCCCTGGGACCCGGAGGTCCCCGTCCTCGCCAGAGTCGGAGACTGGTACCATGCGTTCACATCTGAGGATGGGCAGTGGCGCGATCGGCAGGTGGTAGACCTCGGCACACGCGTGCTCCTGATCGCTCGCCAGAGCCTGCCCATTGTCTCAGGTTATACACCGACTGTCTCCGGTGCAGACTTGAAACCTCCTGCGGGCTGGAAGCCCACGGTAGAGATCACGGCCGAGATCCTGGACTTGGATGCGCGACGAACGAGGTGCGCGCTGCTGATTCCCTCTGGGCTCGTGACAGCGACGGAGTGTGCGGTCGTCGCGAAGGGGCAGAGCGCGCACAAGGCCCAACGAGCTGTTCCGCTCCCATCGGATGAGGCAAGGGTACCAACACGCGTGGCGAAGGCCGGTACGGACAAGACGGCGCCCGCGCCTCGGCCTCCTGAGCAAACCAAGGCGAGGAATGTACCGAAGAAGGCCGATAAAAGAACGTCGAGGCCCCTTGACAAGGCGACCGACAAGAAGGCCAGCAATGAACTACCTGTGGCAACGGCCGCCAGACGGCGCGCAGAGGTCGCAGACGCAGCACGCGCCAGGGAGCTCGCAGAGGCGCGTCGTCACCTGCACGAGCGCGGACATCTGGCCTTCGCGTCCTGGGCGTTGAGCTGGGCACCCTTGCCCAAGGCGTTCGTGGCCGAGGCCTGGCTACCCCTCAACTCGCGAAAGGAACTCCAGGCGATGCTCGACCGCTACGAGGGACTCCAGGCCACCTGGGCTTTGAGCGCTGGCCTCGCGCGTGAGCTGGCTGAGACACGAGCCGAGGCGGCCGTAACCGTGCTTCGCGCTCCACTCCCGGCCGTGTTCGTACGGGTGCCGATCTGGCCGGGAGGACCAACTGATCCTGTGGGAGTGCATGTGTTCGAAGACGCCAGGTCCCCGGGCGTCCTCAACTGCATCTTCGTAGCGCCGTCGGAAGTCGTGCCCTTCTACGAGCTCACGCGAACTCAGCTGCGCGCTGGCGACGTTTGCCCAGCGAGCGACTTTCCGGCGCAGCTCACGCCGGCCTGGTGGTGCATACGTCAGGTGCTGGTGGCAGTGTCGCGCCCGCCGATGGCGACACGGTCGCTCAACCAGCAGGTAACGCGAGGCGCCAGCAGATCGATTTCGCTCCGCAGACGTGAATCGACCCGCACTACGATCGCTCGGCCGCGCGATATCTCCGTGCAACCTTGGCACCTGGAGCTGAATCCGAGTCATCTCAAGCGAGTGGGCGGCGTCTGGCGTTGGTCCGAGGAGCTGTGGCTGGCCGTCCGCGACCGATCACCGTCACTGGGTGCGTGGGTGCGTGGACACTTCGCGAGGTTCTGGATTCGCCCCGAGAACCGCCACACCGACGAAGAAGTGATCGAGGTGGAGGAGGGACGCGTCGCTGTGTTCCGTTGGAGAGAGGCGCATCGTCGCGGACCTGACGCACGCGGTGACCCGGCGTACCGATCATGAACCTGAGGCAGCGCGCGCCGCCACCCTCGGCAGCCCTCGACCGACGTCAGATCCGATGAACACGAGATCTTCGGGGGCACGCATTGACCGATGGAG
>CAZKWG010000615.1:3547-5184 GCA_964556105.1 uncultured Enterobacterales bacterium
GTCAATTGTCTCCGAGTGGAGCGACCCTAGTTCATGGAGATCCGATGGGCGGCGGCAAGCAGCAGCTACTGGACACCGAGAGCACCAACGCCTGCCCCTACGGCGAGCAGACGGGCTTCGACATCCTGGGAACGCCGGTCTGGGACCCCCTGGGTGTGATGCCCCAGGCAGACCTGTTCGGCAACGCGTTCATGCAGTGTATGGCACAGACGACGTCGCCGAGGGTCGATCCGAACAAGCCCATCGACCACACGGCTGCCATTCAGGACCTTGGCGTGGACAAGAAGTTCGACGATATGAACAAGGGCGGCGATCTGGACGATGCCAAGAAGGTGATCGAGGAGAACCGCGAGCACATCTTGGAGATGGCGGCGCTGTATGGGGTGGATCCCAAGGTAGTGGCGGGCGCGATCTTCACCGAGCAGGCGATGAATGTGGACTGGAAGGACTCGGCTGATGGCTTCCTCGGCTTCTATGGCCTGGACACCTCGATCGGGGTGGGGCAGGTGCGCATGTCCACCGCCAAATTCGTGGAGGACCAGGGCTACCTGAACAAGAGCAGCGGCGAGGAGGGCGGCTGGGCGCTGCCGTTTGGCGGCTTCTTGAACGGTACCGAGACTATGGCTCGCGAGCAGCGCCTGGAGGACCCGCGCACGAACATCGCCTACGTCGCGGCCTATCTGAAGCACTTCCAGGACACCTGGGCCGAGGAGTACCCGGCCATCGCCCAGGACCCGGCGATCCTCGGGACGCTCTACAACCTGGGGCACGAGAAGGTGCCCAACGGGTCGCCGGAGCCCAACGAATTCGGCGCGTTCATGGGCGAGTCGATGCACATGATGGACGAGGTGCTGTCCCAGCAGTGCATCGACGAAACCGCCCCAGGCCCCTCCACCGGCGATGTGAGCTAAGCGCTCGCCCCGGCGCCGAGCCTCGGCTAGAATCTCGCGATGATCCGCAAGCTCGTGCGCCTCCTCGCTGTCCTGTTCGCTCTGGAGCTGCTCTGGCTGTCAATCAACGCCGTGCGGGTGTTGCATTTTGCATCACTTGATCCTCCCACATGCGCCGCCGAGGCTGCCGTGGTGCTGGGCGCCGCCGTATGGAACGACTTACCGTCACCCGTCTTCGAGGCTCGGCTCCGCCACGCGGTGGACCTCTATCTGGGCGAACAAGTGCATCGTCTCGTCTTTACGGGTGGGCGCGCCGAGGGCGACGAACTGGCTGAGTCGGAGGTCGGGCGTGCCTACGCCATAGCGCGGGGCGTGCCAGCAGACGCCATCGCCGTCGAGACGACCTCATGGACCACCCGGGGAAACGCCGAGGGCGCCGTGGAGATTCTGCGCGCCGTCGGCGTGTCGCGGGTGGTCGTCGTCAGCGACGCGCTGCATCTGCGGCGAGCCGTCCTGATGTTCGAGGACCTCGGCATGCGCGCCTGCTCTTCCCCGACGCCGTACACCCGCTATCGATCCTGGCGGACGCGATGGCCGTTCCTGGCGCGCGAGGCGATCTTCCTGCAGGTGTATCAGGTCGTGGGGCGGTGACGGCACGCGGGCTCGTTCGAGTGCGCGCGTGATATGTGAGGCCCCATGACCGACCCCCAGATCGCCCTGCTCTCCGCTGCGCTGCGCCACACGCGC
>CAZKWG010000616.1:0-5178 GCA_964556105.1 uncultured Enterobacterales bacterium
CCCTCGCCTGCGGCGTCCCCGCCCTCACCTCGGCCGCGAACGGGGCGGCCGAGATCCTGCCCCAGACCTGGATGTGCGTGGCCGACCCCACCGACGATCGCGGCTTCGCGCTCGCCCTGGAACGCGCCTTGCATGAGCCCGGGCTGCGCGAGGCCTGCCGGGCCGCGGCCGAGGCCCACCCGGCGTCCCTCGCCTTCGCGCAGCTCTCCCAGGTCATCGAGGAGTCCCGCCGATGAGATGGTTCCGCGCTTTCCTCAAGTGGACCCTGATCCTCACGATCATCGTCGCCGTCATCGGCCTGGTCGTCGCCGGCTACGCCTACCAGAAGCACGTGGTGGAGGAGCCCGGCGACCACCTGCGGGAGGCGTCGATCCGCGAGGTCATCGCCCAGGAGTCGCCCGTCCTCTACCGCGACGGCGAGACGCGCCTGGGCGTGCTCTTCGGCGAAGAGCACCGCGAGTACGTCCCCTTCGAGCGCATCCCCAAGGCCTGGATAGACGCCATTGTCGCCGCCGAGGACGACCGCTACTTCCAGCACCTCGGCATCGACCCGAAGGGCATCCTGCGGGCGATGGTGAAGAACGCGAAGGCCGGGCGCATGGTGGCGGGCGGATCGACGCTCACCCAGCAGACGGCGAAGAACCTGTACTATCGCCCCGACCGCAGCCTGAAGAGCAAGCTCGAGGAGGCGGCCAACGCGCTGCGGCTGGAGGAGCACTACTCGAAGGAGCAGATCCTCGAGTTCTACGCCAACCAGTTCCACGTCAGCGGCAACGGCCGCGGCCTGGGCATCGCCGCCCGCTACTTCTTCGACAAGCCCGCCGAGGAGCTCGGCACGCTGGAGTGCGCGTTCATCGCCGGGATGGTGCAGGCTCCCGCGCGCTTCAACCCCTTCCTCGGCGACACGGAGGAGGCGCAGCAGGCGGCTCGCGCCCGCGCCCGCTGGCGCACCACCTATGTGCTCGACCGCATGGTGGAGGTCGGCTCCCTCGACCGGGCCACCCGCGACGCGCTCGTCGCGACCGAGATCCCCTTCAAGAAGGGCGAGTTCCGCTACGCGTCGAGCGCCGTGCTCGACGCCGTCTCCGCCCGCCTGGAGGAGGCGCCCTTCCCGGAGCTCTTCGCCTCCCTTGGTATCGACAATCCGTCTACCGCGGGCATCTCCATCGTCACCACCATCGACGCCACCGCGCAGCGCGAGGCCACCTGGGCGCTGCGCCACCACCTGACCGAGGTGGGGATGTTCCTGGAGAAGACGCCGCTGAGCGCGCTGGCCCTCCCCGCGAGCCGCGCGCCAGAGCGGGATCCCGACAACCCCCCGGCCGTCCACGAGTTCAGCACGGCCCGCGTGCGGACGGCCACGGCGGAGGGCATGGTGCTGGACCTCGGCGGCACCGCCTGCGTGGTGGACAAGGCTGGCCTGCAGCGCATGGCCGACATCCTCGCGGCGGCCTTCTCCGGCGTTCAAGGCAAGAAGGCCAACGACGAGGACCTGGCGAAGCTCGTCGCCGGCCTGCCCGTCGGCACCATCGTTCTGGCCAGCATCTCCCACGAGGGGAGCTGTGATCTGGAGTACCAGCCCCAGCTTCAGGGCGCCGTGCTGGCGCTGGACGACGGGCAGATCCGCGCCATGGTCGGCGGCACGGACAACCGCGACTTCAACCGCGCGCTCGACGCGAAGCGCCAGCTCGGCAGCACCTGGAAGCCGCTCATCTACTTCGCCGCGCTGCAGCTCGGCTGGACGCCGACGGACGCGCTGGACAACCGCGGCAACGTCTTCCCGTACCAGGCCACCTGGTATTACCCCCGGCCGGACCACCAGAGCACGGACGCCGTCTCGCTCTCCTGGGCCGGCACGCGCAGCGAGAACCTCGCCAGCATCTGGCTGCTCTACCACCTGACGGACCGGCTGGAGCCCGCGCAGTTCCGGGCCGTGGCCGAGCTGGTCGGGCTCGCCCCGAAGCCAGGGGAGAGCGAGCAGGCCTACATCGAGCGCATCCGCGACGAGCACGGCATCCTGTCCACGCCCTCCCGTCGGGACGAGCTCGCCTTCGAGGCGGCCAAAGCCGAGGTGCTGGCCAAGGGGCTCGGCAACCCGGCGGACGCGCTCAACCTGCGCTCGCTCATCTACGGTCGCGGCGCCGAGGAGGAGGAGGCGCGCCTGAAGAAGACGCCCGCCGGCCCGGAGCGCGATCGTCAGCTCGCGGCGCTGCGCGTGAACTTCCTGCGCCTGGAGGCCAACGCGGGCGCGGCAGGGGAGGGGGACGCGCTGGTCGGAGACCGCGTCCACCGCAGCACCCTGCAGGCCGTGCGCCAGGGGATGGCGCGCCACACCCTGGTCCTGGAGGCCGCCGGGCCCTACGCGTTCGAGACCCTGGCCATGCACCCCGACTTCCGCGTGCTGGTGAACATGCGCTACGTCTCTGCCCTCGCCAGCCGTCTCGGCCTCTACGACCCGCTCCCGCCCATCCTCGCGATGCCGCTCGGCGCCGTGGACATCCGGCTCGAGGAGGCGGCGGTGCTCTATCAGGCGATGCGCGACGGCCAGATCTGGAGCTTCCCCGGCAAGAGCTCCCAGCCCAGCGCCATCCCCGGCCTGCGCAGCGAGGATCGCGTCGCCTCGCCCGCCCGCCCGACGCAGCTCATCGCCGAGATGCGCGACCGCGACGGGAACGTCATCTACAAGGCGAAGCCCGTGCCCGAGCCGGTGGCCGACCCGGTGGCCGGCCGCCAGAGCGGCGACATCCTGCGCAACGTGGTGCGCTGGGGCACGGGGCGGCGCGCGACGGGCGCGGTTACGCTGGACGGGGTGGCGGTGCCCGTGGCGGGCAAGACCGGCACGACCAACGGCTACAAGAACGCCGCCTTCCTGGGCTATGTGCCGAAGGCCGACGGCGACGCCTGGCGCGGCGAGACGGGCCTCACGGTCGCCGTCTACGTCGGCTATGACGACAACCGCCCCATGAAGCGCGGCGCGACGAAGATCCAGGGAGCGAGCGGCGCGCTGCCCGTCTGGCTGGGTACGGCCCAGGGCCTCAGCCAGGCCGGACTGCTCGGCAAATCCCCGGCAAAGGGGGGAGAATGGGCGATAGAGGATGATCTTCGGCCGGTCGCCCTGATGGACGGCAGCGGCCTCCCCAGCGGCGCCCCCCTGGACGCGGAGCTGGAGGGCGGCGGCGCCCGCCCCACCGCGCTCGTGGCCGTGGACCCGGACAACGCCGACGAGCCGCAGCGGCGCTTCATGCCCTTCGCTCCGCCCAACGGCCACCTCTCCCGCCCCGCCGTCGCCGTCGCCGGCCCGGTGGAGGCTCCTCCCGCGCCCGCCCTCGAGGAGGGGGCGCTCGCCCCCGCCGAGCTGTCGCTGGACGAGGAGCCGGCCGAGGAGGAGATGGACAGCGCGGCCCCTCCGCGCATCCTGCCCCCCGAGGAGGCGGCCGAGGAGGCGGGCGAAGAGGCGCCCGAGTTCCTGCCCGAAGAATAGGAAGACGTCATCCCTGAGCCGGGATAGCGAAGGTCCATGCGCTCCCTGTGTGTGCTCACCCTTCTGCTCGCCGGCTGTGTGGTCAAGTACGGGTCGCGCGCGCCCGGCGCCGACGCCGCCAGCGCGTCCTCGACCGGCGCGGGCCTCAGCGGCGGCGCCTCCGCCGCACGCGGCGAAGACTTCTCCGCCTTGGAGGCGCGTATCGACGCGCTCCTCGTCAACGCCGTGGAGCTCGACCAGCGCGACCGGCTGATGGCCGCCGCGGACTTCGCGCGGATGAGCCGCCGCCTCGCCCCGGAGGCCCAGGCCGTCAACTTCGCCTTCCTCAATTCCCTGCTGAGCATAGAGGAGCGCGGCATCCCTTATGCGGCGCCCGTGCTGCTCGGCTCAGGGCGCGCCAGCGCGTCGGTGGAGAGCGCTCCCATAGAGAGCGCCCCCGTGGAGAGCGCCCCCGTGGAGAGCGCCCCCGTGGCTGCGCCAGCCCCGGGACCTGACGTCGAGGCCATGCTCGCCAGCGCGCGCGAGCAGCTCGCCGCCGGGGACGAGGCGGGCGCGATGGCCTCCCTCGAGCCCTGCCGCTCCCACGCCTGCTGGGAGCAGGTGGCCCCCCTCTGGGCGGAGGCGCGCGACGCGGTCGTCTTCGAGGCGCGCGAGGCCGCCGGCGCTCGCTACCTGGAGAGCCGCTCGGTGACCGACCCTGTCGCGCGCGCCGCGGCCCTGCGCGAGGTGCACGACGCGCTCACCAGCCTGCTCCAACGTTACCCCGACAGCCGCTACGTCGAGGCCATCCAGCGCAACCTGACGCTGGTGGAGAGCGAGCTGGCGACGATCGGGGCGCGTTGAGCGGGCGGGGGAGGCAGCCATGATGGCGCTGGCCGCCGTCCTCGCCCTGAGCGATGTCCTGCTGGGGCTGGTGGTCTTCGCGCTGCTGGCCAGGCCGGAGGCCTTTCTGGGCGTCCTCGCGGGCTGGACCGGCGAGTCCCGCGCCTGGGACGAGGGGCGCCTGGACGAGCTCGGGCGCCTGCGGCTGCTGGCGCTGGCGGACAGGGCCGCCGTTCCTGCGTTGATCCTGCTCTTTGCGTGGAGCTTCCTCGCCGGCGCGGCGCTGCTGGCCTCCAGGCTTTGACATCTTCGCGGGATCGATTAATAGGCTGGGCGCTCGGCTTCGTAGCTCAGCTGGTTAGAGCATACGGTTCATACCCGTAGTGTCACTGGTTCGAATCCAGTCGAAGCCACCACTTCCCCGCGCTCCCGCTGTCCGGTGAGCGCAAGAGAGCCCGCCCCCCGGCGGGCTCTTCTGCTTCTGGGCGACGCCGATCGTCAGCCCGCCCGGGGCCCCCAGCGCTCGCGCACCTCGCCCGCGCGCCGCGCCGTCTGGGAGCGCGCGTCGCTCGCACGTGGAACAGCGCGCGTCGATGCACGTCAAACGCGCGTTATCGCGACGAGCATGCACACGGACTACTTTTCTTGGGGGGGCTTGTGCCACGAGCGCCGCGAGTGCTAATGTCGCTCTTGTAGTGTGTCTGCAACGTCTGGTCCCTGGAGCGGCGACAACCACTTCAACCTCCAGTGACCTTCAACCCGTCCGATACGCGCGTCCCCGTGTAGCGGGCAACCCAGAGAGAGGATCGCTACCATGCCTACCGAAGAACTGTTTGGCGCCTATAACTTCCTGCTCGAGATCGAAGGCATCATCG
>CAZKWG010000617.1:0-5178 GCA_964556105.1 uncultured Enterobacterales bacterium
AACCAGGGCCTCGAGCCGCGCGACCTCCGCCTCGAAGGCGGCGATGTCCAGGGCTCCACCGTTGGCGTTGACCGCCTTCGCGTACGCCAGCTCCAGCCTGGCGTTGGCCAGCTCATGCTTCAGCTTCGCCTGGCCCAGCGCCTCGCGGGCGGCGAGCACGGCCGGGTCCTGGGCGGCGGCGCGGACGCCGCTCTCGTCCTTGGCGGCGTCGAGCACCTCGCGGCGGGCCTCGACGGCCTCCTTGCTCTCGTCCGTGCGGGCCTCGGCGGCCTCGGCCTCGGCCTTGGCGGCCTTCTTGGCCTCCTTGGCCGCCTTCTTGGCGTCCTTGACCTCGCCCTTGGCCGCGCTGGTGGCGTCGCGGGCCTCGTCGCGGGCGTCCTTGGCCTCGTCCACGGCCTTCTTCGCCTCCTTGACGCCCTTCTTGGCGCTCTTGATGGCGTCCTTGGCCGTGCGGACCTGGGACTTCGTCGCCGTGCCGGCCTCGAGCTCGGCCTTGCGCGCGACGTAGGCGGCCTCGGCCTCGCCCACGCGCGCCTTCGCCACGTCGACGTTCGCCTCGGCGGTGGCGACGCCGCGATCCGCCGCGTCCTCCGCCTCCTTCAGCGCGTCCAGGGCCTCTTTCGCGCCGTCCACCGCCTCGGCGCCCTGCTCCCTGGTGGCGCGGACCTCGTCCTTGGCGGCCTTCTCCGCCTCGGCGGCCTCTCGGGTCGCGTCCTTCGCGTCCTCGACCTCGTCCTTCGCCTCGCCCTTGATGGCGGCATGAGCCTCGCTCATGGCCTTCTCCAGGGCCTTCTCCGCCTCTTTGAGCGCCTTCTCTGCCGCGGAGAAGGCCTCCTCGGCGGGCACGACGCTGGCGCGGGCGGCCTCGGGCAGGGCCTGGACGGCGGCGTCCTCGACGGCGGGAGCGGCGAGGGCGGGGACGCCGAGGCCGAGGGCGAGCAGCAGGATCCAGGCACGATTCAAGAGACACCTCCGTTGCTTCTCGATGATAACCCGCTGCCGCCTCCATCCTCTTCCCGCTTCCCCCGGGAGCGAAAGAGCGGAACCGGATAAGGGTCGGGGCCCCAGGAGGTCCCGTGCCCTTCAGCCCCATCGCCATCGTCGGGCAATCCTGCGTTCTCCCCGGCGCGCTCGATCCGGACGCGCTCTGGACGCTCGTCTTGGAGGGCCGCGACATGGTCACGCCCGCCCCGGACGGCCACTGGCGGGTGCGCCCCGAGGACGTCCGCGCCCGCGGGACCACGGCCGCCGACGCCGTGGACGGCGCGTGGTCCACCATGGGTGGATATGTGCGCGGCTTCGAAGACGTCTTCGATCCGGGCGGATTTGGCCTCGGCGAGGACGAGGTGCTCGGGCTGGACCCGCTGTTCCAGTGGGTCTTGCACGGCGTGCGGGAGGCGCTCACCGGCGCGAGCCTGGCGCCAGAGACCCGCGCCCGCACCGGCCTCTTCCTGGGCAACCTCTCGTACCCCAGCCCCGGAATGGCCCGCTTCGGCGAGAGCGTGCTCCTGGAGCGCCAGACCGGCGTGCGCCGCGCCCGCGCCCGCGCCTTCCTGGACCGCCCCGACGCGCGCAACCGCTTCATGTCCGGCCTCCCGGCGCACCTCGCCGCCCAGGCGATGAACCTCGGCGGCCCCGCGATGTCTCTCGACGCCGCCTGCGCCAGCGCGCTCTACGCGATCAAGCTGGCCTGCGACGCGCTGCACGACCGGCGCCTGGACGCGGTGGTGGCCGGCGCGGTGAACCACGCCGACGATCTGTTCCTGCACGTCGGCTTCTCCGCCTTGCAGGCCCTCTCGCGCACGGGGCGCAGCCGCCCCTTTCACCGCGAGGCCGACGGCCTCATCCCCGCCGAGGGCGCCGCCTTCGTCGTCCTGCGCCGGCTGGAGGACGCGATCGCCTCAGGCGAGCCCGTGCTGGGCGTGATCCGCGGGGTGGGCCTCTCCAACGACGGGCGCGGCAGCGGGCTGCTCACCCCCTCGGTGGACGGCCAGGTGCGCGCCCTGCGCGCGGCCTACGATGAGTCCGGCGTTGACCCGCGCAGCGTCAGCCTGCTGGAGTGCCACGCCACTGGCACGCCCGTCGGCGACAAGACCGAGCTGGAGACCGTCGCCCGCGTCTTCGGCGATCACCCGCTGGCCATCGGCTCGCTCAAGGCCAACCTGGGCCACCTGATCACCGCCGCCGGGCTCGCCGGCCTGCTCAAGGTCCTGGGCGCGCTGCAGCGCCGCACCCTCCCCCCCGGGCGCGCCCAGGACGCCCTCGTCGAGCCCCTCGTCGCCGGCCCGATGCGCCTGCTCACCGCGGCCGAGCCCTGGGACGGGGTCGGCCCCCGTCGCGCCTGCGTCAACGCCTTCGGCTTCGGCGGCAACAACGCCCACCTGCTGGTCGAGGAGGCGGGCGGCGCGGATCTGGCGCCCTCTTCCTGGGTGCTGCCCAGCGATCCCATCGCCGTGGTCGGGCTGGGCGTGGTCGCCGCCGACACCTCTGGCCTGGACGCCTTCGCCGCCGCCTGGCTCTCCGAGGACCGCCGCCAGCGGCTGGAGGGCCGCACGGACGAGGTCGCGGTGCCCCTGGCCGGCCTGCGCTCGCCGCCCAATGATCTGAAGAGCGCGCTGGCCCAACAGAACGCGCTGCTCCAGGCGGCCAGCGAGGCGACCGAGGGCGTCCAGGGCCTGAGCCGCGACCGCACCGGCGTGCTGGCGGGCATGGGGACCGACGCCGAGGTCGTGCGCCACGGGCTGCGCTGGCGGCTCGGCACCTACGCAAGCCGCTGGCAGGAGGGCGAGGCCCCCGCTGACTGGCTCGCCGAGGCGCGGGAGGCGACCGAGCGCCCGCTCACCGCCGCGGGCGTGGTCGGCGCGATGCCGAACATCGTGGCCAACCGCCTGAACCACCAGCTCGATCTCGCCGGCCCCAGCTTCTCGGTCTCCGCCGAGGAGGCCTCGGGCACGCGCGGGCTGGCGCTGGCCGTCCGCGCCCTGCGCGCGGGAGAGCTCGACGCCGCCCTGGTCGGCGCCGTGGACTTCGCCTGCAACCCCGTCCACGCCGAGGCGGCGGCCATGCTTGGCCTCCCCGCCAACCCGGGCGACGCGGCGGTGGCGTTTGTGCTGCAACGCAGCAAAGACGCGGAGCGCCTGGGCAACCGCGTGCTGGCGACGCTGGAGCTGGGCGCTGGCGAGGGGGCGGGGGTCGTGCTGCGGCCCGTCGCCCGCCCGAGGGAGCTGTCGCTGACGCCACGCTTCGGCCACGCCCACGCCGCCAGCGGGATGCTCCACGTCGCGGCGGCGGTCGTCGCCACCGCGCACGGCGCCCTCCCAGCCCAGCGCAACCAGGAGCCCCAGCCCTGGCTCCACCGGGCGGGCGAGCCGCGCGTCGCCGAGGTGCGGGTGGACGCGCTGGGCGGCCAGCAGGACACGATCCGCGTCGTCTCGGCGGGCCCCGCGCTGCCGGCCTGCCCGGAGCGCAGCCACCTGCTCCTGCGCTTCGCCGGGGCGGATCGCGCCGAGGTGATCGCCCGCGTCAAGGCCGGGATCACCGGCGGAGAAGGACCCTTCCGGCTCGCCGTCGCCGCGCTGGACGACGCGCGTCGCCAGGCCCAGCTCGCCCGCGCCCTCGCCGCGCTCGAGGCCGGCGCCCTGCCCTGGGGAGACGGGATCTGGGCGTCTGAGGCGCCCATTCAGGGCGAGCTGGCCTTCCTCTTCACCGGCGCCGCCGGCCCCTACGCCGGCATGGGCGCCGCCCTGCTCACCGCCTTCCCCCAGCTCGCCGAGCGCGTGCGCTCCCGTCTGGAGGACCTGCCCGACGCCGTCTGGCCGGACATCGGCGTCGAGCGCGCCCAGGTCCCCGCCTGGCAGATGGTCTACTCCAGCGTGCTCGGGAATATTCACGCGACGTTCACCCGGGAGATCCTCGGGCTTCAGCCGACCGCCTCCGTCGGTTATTCACTCGGCGAGTCCAGCGCCATGCACGCGCTGGGGGTCTGGGACGCGATCACGCCGATGATGCGCGAGATCATCTCCGCCCCGCTGTTCACCAATGAGGTCGCTGGGAATTTCGAGGCCGTCCGTCGGGTCTGGCGCCGCCAGGGCTTCGTCGAGGAGGCCAACCACCCGGGACCCATCTGGGAGAACTGGACCCTGCGCGCGTCCGGCGAGGAGGTGATGGCCGTCCTCGACCGCGCCCCGCTGGCCCGCCTGCTGCTGATCAACGCCCCCGACGAGGTCGTGCTGGGCGGCTGGCCTGCCCATGTGCGCGCCGTGGTCGAGATGATCGGCGCCCCCGCCGTCCCCCTGGGCTACGGGCTCGCCGTGCACTGCCCGGAGGTGCTGGAGGTCGCCGAGGCCTGGCTGGACTACCACCGGCGGCCGACCAACGTGGTGCCGGTGCGCTTCTACAGCGCCGCCTGGGGCACCTCGTACACGGCCGAGCGCGAGAAGGTCGCGCAGGCGATGCTGGGACACGCGGCGGAGACCCTGGACTTTCCGCGCGTGGTCCGCCGGGCCTGGGAGGACGGCGTGCGCATCTTCGTCGAGCACGGCCCACGCGGCCTGGCGGCGAGCTGGGTGCGGCGCAGCCTCGGCGATCGCCCGCATCTGGCCGTCTCGCTGGACGCGCCGGACAAGCCCGGCCTGCTGGCGGTGGCCGATGCCATCGGGCAGCTCTGGGTAGCCGGCGTGGCGATCCGCCCCGACGCGCTCCTCCCCTGGGACGCGCGCGCGCAGACCGCCGCCCCGGCCCCGACGCTGAGGCTGCCGGGCCACCCGCCCGAGGTCGTCCTCCCCCCGCTCGCGGAGCCCGCCCTGCGGCGCGCGCCCGAGCTCCCGCGGATCAGCGCGCCCGTCGAGGCGCCGAGCGAGGTCGTGATGGCTAACAAGGTATACGATCTACCCGTTTCGGAGACCTCGCCCGCTCCCGAGCCCGCGCCGCCGGTCCTGCCCTCCCAGCCCCGCCGCCTCCCGCCCTCGCTGGCCGTCTCGGCGATGTTGCAGGCCCAGGCCCAGGTCGGCGAGGTCCACCGCCAGTTCCTGGCCGCCCAGGCCAGCGCCCACCAGCGCTACCTGGCCCTGTCGGGCGCCGCCGTCGCCAGCCTCCGCGCCTCCCCCGCCCCACCCCGCCCCCGCGCCGAAGCCACATACGCCCCCCCCGCCCCACCCCAACCCCCAGTGGAATCCACGC
>CAZKWG010000618.1:0-5170 GCA_964556105.1 uncultured Enterobacterales bacterium
GGTGGTCAGCATCGAGACCGTCACAGAGGACGCCATCGCGCTCATCGAGCGGCTGGGCGTGGGGCCGGTCCACTTCTGTGGCCTCTCCATGGGCGGCTTCGTCGGGATGCGCCTGGCGGCGCGCCGGCCCGAGCTGGTCCGCTCGCTGGTGCTGATCGAGACCACCGCCGATCCGGAGCCTCCGGAGAACGTGCCGCGCTACCTGCGCCTGGCCTGGGTGGCGGAGTGGCTCTCGCTGCGCCTGGTCGCCACGCCGGTGATGAAGATCATGTTCGGCCGCACCTTCCTCGAGGATCCCTCGCGCGCGGCCGAGCGCGAGCGCTGGCGGGGCCTGCTGCTCCAGAACCGCCCCGACATCGTGCGCGCCCTGCGCGGGGTCGTCGAGCGCGAGGGCGTGTTCCATGAGCTGGCGCAGATCCACTGCCCGACCCTGGTGATCGTGGGCGAGGAGGACGTCGCCACGGTGCCCGCGAAGTCGGAGCGCATCCGCGACGCCATCCACGGCGCCACGCTGATCCGCATCCCCGGCGCGGGCCACAGCTCGAGCGTGGAGCAGCCGGAGCGGGTGAGCGCGGCCATCGGCGCCTTCCTGGACGGGCTGCCCGCGCGGAGGTGAGGCCTCCCGAGCGACCGCCCCAGGCTCACTCGGTGGGGTAGCCCGCCTGCTTCCAGCCCGCGGTGCCGCCCTCGACGTTGACCGGCAGGTAGCCCGCGGTCTGCAAGGTCTGGCTGGCCGCCAGCGAGCGCCGCCCGCTCTGGCAGATCAGGTGGACCTCTCCTGTCTTGTAGGCGTCGAGCTCGCCGAGGCGCGCGCTGAGCTGGTCGAGCGGGATGTTCTTCGCGCCCGGGACGTGGCCTCCGGCGAACTCCTCGGGGGTCCGAACATCCACCAGGAGCTTGACCTTGCCTCCGTCCAGCTCGCTCTTGAGCTGAGCGGCGTTGACGCCGCGGATCCCGGCGGTCACCTCGGAGGTGGGCGCCGCGGGCGTGCCGCAGGAGACGATCCAGACCAGGCTGAGGAAGAGGATGAACAGCGCGCGCATGGGGACCTCTCGCTTCTCCCCGAGGGTAAGCACGGCGCACCGGGTGACCACCGCCCTCAACACACACAGCGCACCTCGGCCGGCTCCTGAAGCCCGATCGCTCGGAGCTGGGCGCGGATCTCCTCGCGGGCGCCGCGGGCGCCGACCGCGACCAGGAGCAGATCGTAGTCGCCCCTCCGGCTGGCGAGCTGGTCGGGGGCGAGGACGGGCACCCCCTGGCGCGCGCCGCCGATGCGCCGGGGATCGATGTCGATGGCGAAGGGCACGGGGTTTCCCCGCTGGTTGAGCCAGCGCAGCCAGGGCTTGCCCGACCGCGCGGCTCCCCAGACCGCCACCCGCGCCTCCGGTCGAAGCGTCGCGTCCAGATGGCGCTGCCGGACGCGCAGGAAGGCAGCGGCGCTGTAGCTCGGGTGGGTGCGGGTGAGCCGGCTCGCCCGGTCGCGCATCTGGACCAGCACGCGCGGGATCTTGGCGAGGCGGTGGCCAGCGAGGTGGAGGCGCGACCAGAGATCGTAGTCCTCGGGGAAGTCGCCCGCCCGATAGCCGCCCAGCGCCTGCACCAGCTTCGTCCGGAAGGTCGCGGCCGGGTGGACGACGGGGGACTCGACCAGCAGCTCACGGTCGAAGTCGTCCGGCGTGAGCACGCCGTTGATCCAGGCCTCGTAGGCGCGCATCCCGCCCGGCACCTCGCCCTCGTCGCGGAAGAAGCGCACCTGGCCGTCTACAACTCCCAGCTGTGGTTCGCTCGCCAGCCGCTCGAGCTGCAGGGCGAGGCGATCGGGCGCGGCGAGGTCGTCGGCGTCCATGCGCGCGACCAGGGGCGCCCGGCAACGCGCCAGCCCCTCGTTGAGCGCGTGCGGAAGGCCCGCCCCGCCCGGCAGGTGCAGCACGCGCAGCCGCCCGTCCTGGCGCGCCAGCGCCTCGGCGATGGCTCCCGAGTCGTCGCGAGAGCCGTCGTTCACCAGCACCGCCTCCCAGGCGGGCACCGTCTGGGCTTGAAGGCTGCGCACGGCCGCCGCGAGCGTGGGCGCCTCGTCGCGAAAGGGGAGCAGGAACGAGGCGAGCGGCGTCACCGGCGACGCGCCACCTTGCGCAGCGCCCGCGCCGTACGTTGCGCGCGGACGCGCAGCCGGGGGCGCTCGTCGCGGAGCTGGTCGAGCAGCCCCTGAATCGCCTCCTGGACCTGGGCGTCGAGCAGCTCGACGGCGGCCTCCTCGGGCATGCCGGTGGGCGGCGGGATGGGCGCGCCGAAGCGGTAGCTCAGCCAGGCGGGCATGGGCAGGTGCGGCATGGGCCCCACCGCCAGCCCCCAGGGCACGGAGAGGTGAATGGGGAAGATCTCCGCCCGGAAGTTCTTCGGCAGCCCCATCAGCCGCGCGATGGGCGCGCCGTCGGTCAGGACGATCAGCGTCTCGTGGGCGCCCGCGTTGGCGACGGGCACGATCGGCACGCCGGAGCGCACGGCGATGCGCGCGTAGCCTTTGCGCCCCGAGAAGCGCACCTTGTAGCGGTCCTTGTACGGCCTCCAGGTGTCCTTCTCGCCGCCCGGACAGACCAGCACGTCCCGGCGCAGGCGGCCGAGCACGTCCAGGGCGTGGTCGGGCCGCGCCTTCATGACCCCCAGCTTGGAGAAGCTGCGCGCCACGCCCTCCAAAGAGAAGATCATGTCGTGCCCCATCGGGTGCACGACGCGATCCTGCGCGAAGCGCTCGGTCCAGGCGTACATCAGCCCCCAGAGGTCGGGGATCGTCGTGCCGCCGGAGTGGTTCGAGACCAGCAGCACGGGCGGGGGCGGGAGGTGGTCCCAGCCCGCCGTCTCGACGTGAAACCAGCCTTCCGGGCCGAAGAGTCGCCCGACGCTCGCGCGGACCTCCTGGGTGAAGACGGGATCGTAGTCCTCGGGCCGGGTACCCCACGCCGGGGAGCCAGCCAGACGCTCGAGGATCCGCATCCCGCGACCCGCCATCGCTCCTTCTCCGCCCTGTCCTGAGGACAGCGCCTTTGAGATATCATGGGGCGTGCCCAGAACCGAAGCCAACACCACCGACTGGTTCGATCGCCTCGCGGTCGCTGGCCTTCGCGCGCGAGGATTCCGCAGCCGCTGGCTGGAGGGTGGGCTGGGGCCGGTGCATCTGCTCGAGGCCCAGGGCACGGGCGCGCTGCCGCCCATCCTCCTGCTGCACGGGCTCGGCTCCTGCGCCAGCGACTACGGCGCCTTAATGCTGCGGCTGCTGCCCCTCCATCGCCGGGTCCTGGCCTTGGACCTCCCCGGGCACGGCCTGAGCGCTCAGCTCCCCGAGGGGCTGGGGACGCGGGCCCTGGCGGAGCGGCTCTTTCAGAGCCTGGACGGGCTGAGCAGCGAGCCGCTGCTGGTCTTCGGGAACTCGCTGGGCGGGCTGGTGGCGCTGCTGCTGGCCAGGGCGCAGCCGGAGCGGGTGCGCGCGCTGATGCTGGCCTCGCCGGCGGGCGCGCCGATGGAGGAGGAGGCCCTGGCGCGCTTCCTGGAGGGCTTCGTCTTCCCGACCCACGAGCACGCCCTGGCCTTCGTCCAGCGTTTTCGGGTAGCCCCAGGACCCGAGCGCCACGTCCTGGCCTGGGGGCTGCGCCGGCGCTTCTCGCGGGGGCCCATCCCCGATCTGCTCGGCCGGGTGCGGGCGGAGGACCTGCTCAAGCCCGCCGAGCTCGCCGAGATCCAGGCGCCCGTCCTGCTCTTCTGGGGCCGCGAGGACCGGGTGCTCCCGCCCGAGCAGGCGGCCTTCTTCCGCGCCCACCTGCCCTCGGTTCAGGTGGAGGAGGCGGATGGATACGGCCACGCGCCCTTCCTGGACCAGCCCAGGGACTTCGCGGCGCGTATGCTGGCGTTCGCAAAGGCAGCCTAGACGCGGCCCGGCCTGAGGGCTGCCCAGTCAGGTTATGGGCACCTCGAGGGGAGGCCCACCATGACCCGCATCCAGACGCTCGAGGACTACCGGAGCCAGTATCAGGCGTCCATCGACGACCCCGCCCGCTTCTGGGCCGCGGAGGCCGCGCGGCTGAGCTGGTTCCACCCCTTCGACGCCGTCCTGGATGTCGATATCGACGAGGTGGACTTCTCCTGGTTCGGCGGCGGGCGCCTGAACGCCTGCTACAACTGCGTCGATCGCCACCTCGCCACCCAGCCGGACAAGACCGCCATCGTCTGGGTGGCCAACGAGCCCGGCCGCATAGAGCGGATCAGCTTCCGGCAGCTCAAGCACCAGGTCGCCCGCATGGCCAACGTGCTCCTCCAGCACGGCGTGCGACGCGGCGACCGGGTGATCGTCTACATGCCGATGATCCCCGAGCTGGCGTACACGGTGCTGGCCTGCGCGCGCATCGGCGCCGTCCACTCCGTGGTCTTCGGCGGCTTCTCCGCCGAGGCGCTGCGCGACCGCGTCATCGACGCCTCGGCCCGCGTGATCGTGACGGCCGACGAGGTCCCGCGCGGGCCGAAGATCATCCCGCTGAAGTCCGTGGTGGACCAGGCCATCGAAGGCCTCGCCATCGACGCCGTGCTGGTGGCTCAGCGCACGGGCGGGCCGGTGACCATGAAGGAGGGGCGCGACCGCTGGCTGCATGACGAGATGGACCGGGTGCGCTCCACCTGTCCGGTGGCCTGGATGGCGGCGGAGGCCCCTCTCTTCATCCTGTACACCAGCGGCAGCACGGGCAAACCCAAGGGCGTCCTGCACACGACGGGCGGCTACCTGGTCTACGCCGCCAGCACCTTCCGTTGGGTCTTCGACGTACAGCCCGACGATATCCACTTCTGCACGGCGGACATCGGCTGGATCACGGGTCACAGTTATATTCTCTACGGCCCGCTGGCCAACGGCACCACCACGGTGATGTTCGAGGGCGTGCCCACCCACCCCGACGCCGGACGCTACTGGGACGTGGTCGATGAGGTCGGGGCGACCATCTTCTACACCGCGCCCACGGCGCTGCGCACCCTCATGCGCGCCGGCGACGATCCCGTCCGCAGCCGCTCCCGCGCCTCTCTGCGCGTGCTCGGCACCGTGGGCGAGCCCATCAACCCCGAGGTCTGGCGCTGGTACCACGAGGTCGTCGGCGAGGGCCGCTGCCCGGTCATCGACACCTGGTGGCAG
>CAZKWG010000619.1:0-5167 GCA_964556105.1 uncultured Enterobacterales bacterium
TGCCAGGCCGCCGGCCGCGAGGTCGTGCCGCTGGAGAGCTGCAGCTCCGCCACGTCCACGAGGCTGTTCCGCCCGAAGCCGCGGCCGAGGCGTGGGGCGAGCATCGCAGCGCCCGCGGCGGCGAGCGCGGAGCGCCGGGTCCAGAGCGGCGGACGCGCGGGAGGAGAAGACATCTCGACTTCATAACGCGGCCGCCTCAGCCGTGGACCGTGCGCCGCCCGATGTGGCCCATGCTACGGAACTACGGACGAACGACCTGGGAGGTGCTCATGTCCGACTTCGACGGTCTCGAGGGTCTGGCGCTGCTCGGCGCGTTGGCGCGGCAGCTCCCCGACGTGGGGGAGGGCGTGGCCTGCGAGGGCACGGCCGTGGAGAAGCGGACCTTCCACGTGCGTGGAAAAAACTTCCTCTTCCTCGGGCCCTGCGCGGGAGGGTTCACGGCGATGTTCAAGCTGGTCGACGCGCTGCCGGAGGCGCAGGCGCTCGCGGCGGCGAGGCCGGATCGCTGCAAGGTCGGTGTCCACGGCTGGGTCACCGTCACGGTCCCGCACGACGAGGGCGCTCCGGAGGCGCTGGCGCGCTGGATCGCCGAGAGCCGTCGGGCGGTTCTACCCAGGCCGAAGCCCGCGCGCGGCGCCTGAGCACGAGGACTGAAAGGTTCCTCTCCGACCAGACGTTCCACCCCCGGAAGGAACCGCCGCTCGCCTGTGCGGTCCACCGCTCCTGGAGGTGCTCATGCCTGTGTCCTCGCTCCCCGCCCGCCTGCTCCTCTCTCTCTCCATCTCGCTCGGCGCCGGCACCCTGCTCACGCTGGTCTCGGGCCTGAGCCCCTCGCGGGTCAGCCACGCCGACAGCGCCCAGCCCGCGCCGCCCGTCGAGCCGCAGGTCCAGCAGCCCGCGCCGCCGATCCAAGGCGTCCAGGCCAACGTCATCGCCGAGCTGAACAGCCCGCCGGCGCCACAGCCGCCCCCCCAGCCCCTGATCGACGAGGTCACGCCCATTGATCAGTTTGGCGGCTACTGAGATGCTCGAGACCACGCTCGCCGCCCTGCGTCAGCTCCTGCTCTTCGCGGCTGTGCTCACGCCTCTGGAGGTCCTCTGGCCGGCCGTGCGCGGCCAGCGCCTCCTGCGGCGCGGGCTGCTCACGGACCTCGGCTGGGCCCTGCTGGCTCCAATGAGCGCGGGCGCGCTGGCTGCGGGCGTGGTCATGGCCCTTCATTCCGTCTGGACCAGCCTGGCTCCCAGCGCGCTGACGCAGCCCCTGGCCGGCCTGCCCTTCGGCGTGAAGCTCGCCCTGGTCCTGCTCTTCGGCGAGCTTGGGGGCTATCTCTACCACCGCGCCGCCCACGCCGACCCCTGGCTGTGGCGACTGCACGCCGTCCATCACAGCCCCGCCGAGCTGGACTGGGTCTCGGCGCACCGCCAGCACACGCTGGAGGCCGCCGCCCTGTTGATCATCGCCAACGTGCCGGCGGCGATGTTGGGGGTCGCGCCCTCCTCGGCGCTGCTCGTCGTGGTCCTCCAGCGCCTGCACACCGCCCTGGTTCACGCGAACCTGGCGCTGCCCGAGGGTCGCTGGGAGCGGCTCATCGCCGGCCCACGCTTCCACCGCTGGCACCATGAAAGGGACGGCGCGCCCGCCAACTTCGCCAGCCTGCTCCCCGCGCTGGACCGCCTCTTCGGCACCTACCGACTGCCGGCGGGACAGCCGGCGAGCCTCGGCTTCGCGCCTGTGCCCGAGGGCCTGCTGCGGCAGGCGCTCTACCCCTTTTCGCCGGGCTCCTCCGCGTCCCAGGCGCACCACCCCGGCGGCCCCCAGCTGGGCTGATAGCCCTGGTCGATCCGGGTCCACTGGCCGTCCAGGATGGTCCAGACGGCGATCTCCCGCAGCCAGAGCACGGGAAGCCAGAGCCGAGCCAGCGCCGGGTCGGGGATCGGCGCCAGGACGCGCTCTACGGGCTGGCGGGGATCGTCGGCGTGCGCGCGGGACCAGCCGATGATGTGGGCGAGCTTCCGAAAGAGGTCGGGGACGTGGCGGGGGTGGACCAACACGGAGCGGGTGTCCGGGTCGTACTCGGCGAGGTCGGACGGGAGCTGGGGGGTGGGAGGGACGAGGAGGCCGAGAAGCCAGGGATGAGCGACATCTCGCTGCGCAACAGCAGCCCTCCTCGGGGCGCGAGCGTGGACGAGCTGCAACAGCACACCTCCTCCCGCCATCCAGGTCAGAGCCCATGGGCCGTGCCTCAGGAGACGCTCGGAGACGAGGCTTTGCAGGCGGCTCGGCCCGAGGAAGAGCGCCGCGTCAGGCCCGGGCACGACCTCCGCTCCTTTGGCCTGAGACGAGACGCTCCGCTCCCAGAAGCCCAGGCCGATCGCGCCCTCCGCCCAACGCCCCACCTTCAGTTGGGCTGAGAACCATGGAAGCACCCGGGAGAGCGGGCCCTGCTCGCGCTCAACGCGGCCGTCTTCACCGACCAGCCCAGCGGTGACGAGCACATCGACCTCATCTGCCTCGACGATTCGCCTGCACGCGCTCAACGGGCCACCAGGAAGAAAAGATTGCCAGATGCCCATCGGCCGCATTCGCAGCGAGCCGTCGGGCCGAAGGCTGCTTCGCAGCGCCCGGTGTTCCTGGCGGATGTCCTCCCAGATCTCCTGGTGTTCTGCGCTCAACGTGGCCGTGGTCTCCAGCTCGACCTCGACGGCCTCCCCGGCCTTGAGCGCAAGGAGGGCCATAGGCCGATGATGAGGGGATACCCAGGCGCCATCGACCATCTCCACGAGCTCGGGCTGATAGAACAGCGCGCCAACGGCATCGGCGACGCGACGGGGGTTCACGAGCCGGATCGGGTCGAGGAGGGTCGGAGGCTCCACGAGGAGCTCGAGCGTCGGCGCGGCGAAGCCAAGCAGGACGAGAGGCGCCTCCAACCGATAGAGAAAGGAGCCCTCGAACGCTACCCTGGCGTCCACCCGGACGACGAAGCGGACCAGCTCGGGCGTCTCCTCGCGCAGCGCCGTGGCGGGAGCAGCGCCGTCGAGGCTCACCAACCAGCGCTCCGGGCCCTCGGGGCGGTCCACCTCGAACAGGCTGGGCGGCGTCGATGCGGCTGCATTGGGGATCGAGCTGGGATCCCCAAAGAGAACGCTGGCCCCGAGGACCTCGCCGACCGGCCAGACCACAGGAGGAGACATGAAGTCTCGCTGCGCCCGAGGGCGAACCCAACAGGCCAGCCAGTCCTCGACGAGGGAGCAGAGAGCTTCGTCCGATCGTGGAACGAAGATCTCGAGTCTGGCGGTCGCCACCGTCGTGTTCATGAAGGTGCTCTCCTCCTGGTAGCCCGTGCTCTCACAGCTCCAGGTCCTTCTCCATCGCCTGATGTAGCTCCACTCTGAGCTGTATACCGTTGCCTCGCCCACGAGCCTTCAGCGCGTCGCCGAGCGCCGAGACACCCTGCGAGGTGAAGACCTCCATCAGCTCCTCGAAGCCCACCTCTCCAGCGTAGCGCTCGGCGAGCGCCGCGAGGTTGGGATAGCCCAGCGGCGGCTTCCCGAGCTGCTTGCTGGTCAGGTAGGTCGTGATGGCCTCGTCGAGCATCAGCCCTGATCGATCGCGAAGCCCGGGGCTCGCGGCGAGGTGGTTGACCTCGTGCTGAACGATCTCGGCGCGCAGCTCGGGCGGGATGTCGTCGCGAAACACGAGACCCGTGGAGGTCCCAGCCTCCGGATCGGAGCGACGCACATAGGCGTACATCCCCTCTGCTTCGCGTGCGGCAGCCTCGGGAGTGAGACGGCGCGCGCCGGGAGTCTTGTACCAGTCTCGGTAGAACGTCGCGGCGTCCTGGAGCTGCGCCCCTTCCACCACCTTGTTGGCGTTCAGCGGCCCACTCTTGAGGTTCGCGTTCAGGCGACCCACGGAGGGACGAATCAGCTGCTCCAGCTCCTCGGAGAGGAAGCCTGCCCCTGTCACCCCCTTCGTGACGTCGCTGACCTTGTTCGCCACCCCCAGCGCCTTCGCCCCCAGGCCCGCGCCCAGCAGGTCCGGCCCCACGTCCAGCAGCAGCCGACCCGAGATCTCCCCCGGCTTCCCGTTGGACCAGGCCTCCTCGTAGGGCTGAAGCGCGCCCTGGCCGACGCCACGCCAGAAGGTCTGGTCCTCTACGGCGCTCACGCTCGGGTCCACCAGCGAACGAAGCGCGTCTGTGTAGCTCCCCTCCCCCGCCCTGGCCTGCAGCAGCTCGCGGCCCGCTCGGAACGGGTTGATCGGCACCGGGAGCGCCGCGTTCATCGAGGCCAGGCCCGACAGCGTCGAGAGCGGATCCACGCGGACCTGCGCGAGGTCGGCCCCCAGGTCCAACCCGCCCTTCGCGAAGCCCGCCGCCGCCTCCACGGTCGTCTCGGCCGGCTCCCACAGCAGCTCGCTGAACAGGCCAAAGGCCGGGCTCAGCTCCCACGACGCCTGGCGGCCGCCGCTCAGCGCGCCCGTGACCCTCTCCGCCGCCCCGTCCACGAGGTCCCTGCCAGTCTCGCGTGCCATCTCCACCTGACCCCGCTGCGCGCTCGTCTCCGCGGCGCTGCGCAGCCCGAGCAGGTCCAGCAGCGCCCCGTTCCCGCCGCTGGCCTGGCCGAGCAGCACCTTCCCTACGTCCAGCAGATCGAGGTCCGCCTCGACCGGCGCGAGCTCGGGGGACTGCTGCGGGCGCTGCTGGTAGGACGACATGGGCGGGGCTCCGAGAGGCGGTTGACGCATCTCGAAGCAAGACCCATGCCAACCGTTCTACGCCGATCTTCCTCAGGGTGACAGCCGTCGACTGACGGAGGTCGACGGACCTCCGTCACCCCTCGCGATCCCAGGCGCACCACCCCGGCGGCCCCCAGTTGGGCTGATAGTCCTGGTCGATCCGGGTCCACTGGCCGTCCAGGATGGTCCAGACGGCGATCTCCCGCAGCCAGAGCACGGGAAGCCAGAGCCGAGCCAGCGCCGGGTCGGGGATCGGCGCCAGGACGCGCTCGACCGGCTGGCGGGGATCGCCGGCGTGCGCGTGGGACCAGCCGATGATGTGGGCGAGCTTATGGAAGAGGTCGGGGACGTGGCCTGGCCGGACCAGCACCGAGCGGGTGTCCGGGTCGTACTCGGCGAGATCGGGCGGGAGCTGGGGTTGGGAGGGGA
>CAZKWG010000620.1:0-5166 GCA_964556105.1 uncultured Enterobacterales bacterium
CCTGCCTGTGATCAACGGGAGCCACGCCTTCGCGCTGGAGGTCAGCAAGGTGCGCCAGCTCGCGGCGCTCTCGAAGGCGGGCATCGACACGCCGTGCACCACCGTGGTCGTCGGGACGGCCAGGCTCAAGGAGGCGGCGCGCCACATGCCGCTTCCCTTCCTCATCAAGCACAACCAGGGTGGAAAAGGTCTGGGCGTGCGCCTGTTCCGCGAGCTGACCGCCTTCGACGCCTACGTGGACGGGCCCGAGTATGAGCCCTCCTTCGACGCCGTCAGCCTGCTCCAGGTCTACATCGAGCCCGCCGAGCCGTTCATCACGCGCGTGGAGATCGTGGACGGGCGCTTCCTCTACGCGATCCGCGCGTCCACGGAGGGCGGCTTCGAGCTGTGCCCCGCGGACGCCTGTACCACGGACGATGCGTTCTGCCCGGTCGGCGAGACCTCGAAGTTCAGCCTGTCGCCGCTCACGGCCGACGACCCGCTGGTCCAGTCCTACGTGCAGTTCTGCCGTGAGCAGCACATCGACGTCGCAGGCATCGAGTTCGTCGAGGACGCCAAGGGCAGGCGCTGCACCTACGACGTCAACATGAACACGAACTACAACGGCGAGGTCGAGCGCGCGCATGGCCTGGACGGCATGGCCGCCATCGCCGAGCTGTGCGAGCGGCGGCTCGCCGGGCTTTGAGGTGGAGGTCGGAGCGCTACTGCGCGACCATCGCGAAGGCCGCGCCGTCGTCCTCGCAGGTGCCGCTCACGTCGCCTTCGGAGGCCGCGATCCCGATGCACGAACGCCAGTAGCTGTTGAGCCCGTCGAGCTGCACCTGGTCGCCGTCCACGACCCCGCCGCTCGGGAGATCGTCCATCGTCATGTCCCACGCCCCGAGGGTGAAGGTGCAGCCGTCGGTGTCCATGCTCAGCTCGCCGTCCATCGGGTTGTCGGCCATGCCCCAGGCTTCTCCGGTGACGGTCCAGGTGCCCGAGGTCAAGGCCGTGCAGGTCTCTCCACCGGTGAGCGGCGAGGAGTCCTTGGTCGAGCCCGC
The DNA here is from genome assembly GCA_964556105.1 of uncultured Enterobacterales bacterium. Classification (GTDB taxonomy): domain Bacteria; phylum Myxococcota_A; class UBA796; order UBA796; family CAZKWG01; genus CAZKWG01. Next base: position 1,041 of record CAZKWG010000620.1, read on the forward strand.
GCAGCCTGCGAAGATGAAGGCGGGGAAGAGCCAACGCGAGTGATTCATGGGGCCTCCTCAGTCGGGGGTTGCTACCCTACCCCGGTAGGGGTAACCTGGGATGAGCCGGAGACCACATGCACCTCTTCCTGATCCTGCTGCTCGGGGTCGTCCAGGCCGGCGATCCACCGCCTTCCGCGCCTGTCGCCGCAGAGGTCGTGTCGGTCGGCACGCTGATGCCCTCCTACGAGGCCCTGCGTCTCGCGCTGGTCGCGGACCAGGAGCAGAACGCCCTGACCGCAGCCCACGAGCTCGCGGGGGCGTCCTCGTCCGACCCGGCGCTCCTCGCGGCGGTGAGCGCGCTGATCGCGGCGCCGGACCTCGGAGCACGCCGGGTCCTCTTCGGCGAGGTCTCGCGAATCCTGGTGCTGCGTGTGTCCGCGGATCCCGCGGCACCGAAGCTCAAGGTCTACCGCTGCACGATGACCCCGGGCTACGGGTACTGGTTGCAGACCAGGGCGGGGCTCGCCAACCCCTACATGGGGACCTCCATGCCAGACTGCGGCGAGGAGGTCTCGATGCGCCAGGCCGTCGCGGCGGCGAGCACGACGCGATGAGACCTCGCGGGACGCGCGGGGCGGAGCGTGTGGCCCGGCTGGGTGCGGACCCGGGCGATGGCGTCGCCATCGTGGAGGCGGTTCTACGCAAGGCGAGGGTCGAGCTGGTTCTGCCTCCGACGGGGATCGAGATCGCCTCATCGCCGTCGAGGGCGCGACCCGGCGCCAGGGGCCGGACGCTGGCGGGCGTCGTGACCCTCTACCCGGCCGCGTTTGCGGATCCGTGGACGCTGGCCTGGACTACACTGCATGAGCTGGCGCACGCCGCGGGGCTCAGCGAGACGGATGCGGAGTCCTTCGCGCACCGCCAGCTCGTGGAGGAAGGCCCATGATCCTCGCGCTGATCCTCACCCTGCACGACGCGCACGCTCAAGCCTGCGTGTGTTCGCGGAACATCGCCCTGCCGTCCGGGTCGGTGTCGCGCCCTGGCGAGGTCGCCCTGACCGTGGACTACGGGCTTTCGCTCAGCGGGGATGGGAATCGCTGGCGGGGGCTGTCCGTCACCGACCGCTACGGCGACAGCATGGCGGGCATGTTCATGGCGCCGCACCTCGTCCAGACGGGGAGCCTGACGGCGACGGTGGGGCTGCCCAGGGGCTTCGCGCTGTCGAGCACGCTCCCATACCTGATCATCCGTCACGTGGGCGAGAGCGAGATGCCCGGGGACGTGGACTCGTCGGCGCTGGCAGACGTGGACCTGACCGCGAAGTGGAGCTGGCTCGCCAAGGACAAGCGGCGCTTCTTCGGCGCAGGGGCTGGCCTCACCTTCCCGACGGGCGAGGTCGTCGCCGACAGCCCGGTGCGCTCGGGGCGCGGGACCTTCGGCTCCACTCTGCGTGTCGATGGCGGCTCGAAGCTGACCCCCAAGCTGGCGATGCTCGGCTCGCTCTCCGGTGGCACCGGCTTCGGAGCGGACCCGACGGGCTACGTCGTGGGCCGCTCGGCCAGCCTGGCGCTCGGGACCCGAGGATCTCTGCGGGAGAACGGCAAGGTGAGCCTGGCGGGTTTCGGGCTGCTGCGCTGGCAGGGCACGGACCGGCAGGACGCGCTGATCTACAAGAACACGGGCTTTCTCACCGCGGACCTGGCGCTCGCGGGCGGCTGGACCTTCTGGGAGAAGGCGCTCCGCTCGGCGAGCCTGAGCGCGAAGATCGAGGCCCCGGTCTGGCAGGTCGTCGGTGACCCGATGTACGCGGAGAACGTCGCCGGATCGCTGGGAGTCAGCGCGGTGGTGTGGTAGCGCCGGCTCGGATCTCGACGAATTCCACGTCGATGACGAGGTTCGAGGCCGGCGGAGCGGGACGAGCACCTACGGATCGGGCCAGGGCTCTGCCTGTCGTGCTCCCGAGCGACCAGGCCTTCCATGCGGCGGCCACAGTGAGCAGCCCTGTCAGCGCGGCAAACCCAGGTCGCCTCATGAGACATCTCCCACCAGCTCGTAGCCGAGCGCCTCGATTCGCTGGCCTACCGCGTCAAGGCCAGAAAACGCCTCGGTCCAGCGGATTTCGACCGTCCCTCGCTCGACGTCCACCTGGACGGTCGTCACGCCAGCGATCTGAGACAGCCCGCGCTCGACCCGGACGCGGCAGGCGTCGCAGGTCATGCCCCGCACCTGGAGCACGGCGTGGCCGGCATGAGCCAGGCCCGTCAGAGGCGGCGCTGGCCCGCTCGGGGCCTCGGTCACCCGGGGAGCGGTCTCGCTCGGGGCCCGAACGAAGCGGTACCGGCCGCGCATCACGACCGCCCAGGACGCGACCAGCAAGCCCAGCCCGCCCGCGACGGTCCAGCCGATGGCCGCCGGCCCCATGATCGCCATCATGCCGCCCAGCGCGCCCGAAGGCATCCCGCCCATCATGCCGGCCATGAGCGCCATGGCGGCGACCATGATGGGGTTGTCGTGGTCGGGGTGCCCTTCGTGCTCATCGAGCAGGCCCGCGAGCCAGCCGCCGAGCAGGCCGCCGAGCATGGTGCCCGACATGCCGTACATCATCGGCGCCATCATCACGGGATGCCCAAGGTCTCCGCCCATCATGGCCGCCATGACCAGCGTGAGGGCCAGCACGACGGCCGCGGACAGCGCGAGCAGCAGCCCGAGCCGGTCGGGCATGCGCAGCGGCTGGCGCTGCGGCTCGAGTGGGCTCCCGTCCGACCCGAGCAGGCGACCGCGGGCGTCGAGGTGGGCGAGCCGTTCGACCCGCAACGGCCAGAGGCGGCCGATCCCCGCGTGCGTCGCGGCGAGCGCCAGGGCCGCGATCCAGACCGTCTCCCAGGGCAGGGTAGCGAGGCCCAGGCCGGTCAGCGCCGTTCCCACCAGTCCACCCGCGAGGGTACCCAGCATGGCGCCCATGGAGGAGAGCACGCCCATGTCCAGCTCGGAGCAGCGATCCTCCTCCATCATCGCGCCGATGAGGCCACCCACGCGCGCGCCGAACAGGCAGCTCCAGGCGCCGTAGAAGACGAGCTGAAGCAGGGTGCGGTCCATCGCTCGATCGGGAAAGAGCCAGCCTCCGACGGCCGCTCCCGCCAGACAGAGCGCCGTGAAGCCGAGGTAGATGTCCCGCGCGACGCGGCGCCTCTTCCCCGTCACGACCGCTCCTCGTGGGGTTTGAAGCTCCGCAACCGCAGTGCGTTGGTCACGACCGAGACCGACGACAGCGCCATCGCGCCAGACGCGATCATCGGGCTCAGCAGGCCGAGCGCCGCAACGGGAATGCCCACGGTGTTGTAGGCGAAGGCCCAGAACAGGTTCTGCTTGATGATCCGGATCGTGTCCTTGGACAGCTTGATGGCGGTGGCGACCCGCGCGATGTCGCCCTTGATGAGCGTGAGCGCGGCCGCCTCCATCGCGATGTCCGTGCCGGTCCCGATGGCGAAGGAGACGTCCGCGGCGGCGAGCGCGGGCGCGTCGTTGATGCCGTCGCCCACCATGCCGACGACCTTTCCCTGCGCCTGGAGCTTTCGGATCAAGGCGACCTTTTCGGCAGGCGATGCCTCGGAGAGCACGTTCTCGATGCCCACGGCAGCCGCGATGGCCTCGCCGGTGCGCCGGTTGTCGCCTGTGGCCATGATCAGCTCGACGCCCATGCGCTGGAGACGGCGCACGGCCTCGGCCGAGCTGTCCTTCAGCGTGTCGGCGACGCCGATCACGGCAAAAGGAGCACCGTCCATCGCCACCAGAATGGCCGTTCTCCCGCTCGCTTCGATGGGGACGGCAGCGGCCTCCAACGCATCCAACACAACGCCCGCGCCGCGAAGGAGCTTGCGGTTTCCGACCAGCAGCTCCCGCCGCCCGCCCTCGCCGAGCTGGAGCACGGCGCGCACGCCCTGCCCCGTCACGCTCTCGAAGTCCGCCGACTCGACGAGCGCCAGCCCCCGCGCCTTCGCATGCGCCACGATGGCCTCGCCGAGCGAGTGCTCGGAGTAGCGTTCCGCGGAGGCCGTCAGCGCCAGCACCTCGTCCTCGCTCGGCTTGCGGCCATCCTGCTCGAAGAGCACGACGAGATCGGTGACCGTGGGCTGGCCGCGCGTCA
>CAZKWG010000621.1:0-5133 GCA_964556105.1 uncultured Enterobacterales bacterium
GAGGCCTGCAAGAAGCACGGCGGCTTCTACCTGGGCTCGATCGGGGGCCCGGCGGCCATCCTCGCGCGGGACAACATCCGCCACGTCGAGGTCCTGGACTACCCGGAGCTGGGGATGGAGGCCGTGTGGTGCATCGACGTGGAGGACTTCCCGGCGTTCATCGTGGTGGACGACAAGGGGAACGACTTCTTCGCGGGGTTCGCGGGTCCGGTGCATGATGGGAAGTGATCGGGCCGGTCTCCTGGGGGCATAATCACAAGCTCAGCGGATCGTCGCTGCGCGACCCATGAAGGGCCTTACAAGCTGGAGCGTCCTCGCGTGGTGCCCTGACGCGGTGATGCGGCCGAAATCCAAGCGTCGCGCAGGTCGCGCACGGCCCCTCCCCACACACAGGTGTCCAGCAGGACCCTCAAGAGGCCATCCTCGACACCATCCTAGGCTCGACCCGCTCGTGACCGACCATCCGACGCGCGTACTCCAGGCAGGCGAGCACGTCCTCCCGCTCCAGCCAGGCGTAGCCTTCCAGGACGGTGGCCATGTCGTCACCAGCGGCGAGCATCCCCAGGACGTGCTCCACGGCGAGCCGTCGTCCACGGATGATTGGCTTTCCGCCTAAGATCTCTGGATCGGTCGTGACGCGGTCGAGGAGCGAAGTCGGGGGCATGGCGATTCCTCACGGTGGGAGCATACCGTGCGACGTGCTGGCGTGCGGGGGGGCAGGTTCCTCGTCGCCAGCGGCACCTGCGGAGCTTGCGGCGTGCCCATCTCGACGACAGGGTACCAGATATCTTCATCGACAGATGTCGTCTCCATCCGCGAGGTCCAGGCCGTACTGCTCGCTGCTCTCGACCGCGACGTAGAGGTCGGCCCGGTCCTCGAGACCGTGCATGCCGCGCCCAGACCCAGGCGCCCTCTTCGGAGCTCCCATGCCGGAGACATCCCTGATGACCGACCCAACCAGGAAGACCTCACCGCGTCGGAAAAGTCGTGATAACCCCTGGACAGGAGCAGCCCCATGAAGACCCTCATGGTCATGGCCCCCATCGCGCCCGACGCCGACATCGCCCCTCCACTCCCGCTGGGAGGCGCCCCATGAGCTGGCTCCCCGTCGGGCTGCGCAAGATCCTGCCGGGCTGGCGTCGAGACGCGCCGGAGGCCTTCCTGCTGGAGGGTCGGCGCCCGGAGACGAAGCTGCTGGTCGTCTGCGCGGGCGACAGCATCACCCAGGGCCAGGTCAGCGCAAACTACGTGGACCGGCTGGCTCGCCGCCTGGGTCCCGAGGGCATACAGTTCGTCAACGCCGGCATCAACGGAGATCTCGCCTTCAGCGTGCGCGCTCGCCTGGACGAGATCGTGGCCTGCCGCCCCGATGTCGTGACGCTGCTGGTGGGGACGAACGACATCAACGCACGTCTCGACGCGACCTGGGAGCGGCGCTATCGCTCCGACCAGAAGCTCCCGGTCTCGCCGACCTTGGAGTACTACCTCGAGAACGTCGACGCCATCGTCACCCGGCTCCAGGCGGAGACGAGCGCGCGCGTCGTGCTCATCGAGATCCCCCTGCTCGGTGAGGATCTGTCGGGCCGCATGAACGGGCTGGTGCGCGAGTACAACGCCGCGCTCCACGCGCTCGCCGCGAGGCGCGGTCTGGAGTGTCTGCCGCTGTACAGCCGGATGGTCGAGCTGTTGCCGCCCGAACACCAGCCGCCGCCTTATGTTGGGAACATCGGCGCGATCGTACAAGCCGGCATGTGGTCCATGCTCGGGCGCAGCTGGAACACCATCGCCGAGCGCAACGGTCTGCTCCTGTTGACGGACCACATCCACCTGAACGACCGGGCCGCGGACCTGCTCGCGGAGCTGATCGGGCGCTCCCTGACCGGCGCACTTCGGTAGCGCGGGCTCCGCCAGGCGCGGGTACGATGCGCCCAGCGGGCACCTCCGCTGCTGGAGTTCTGATGCTCGTGCTGCTCGCCCTCGCCTGCACCTCCCCGGGAGAGGGCTGGTCCTCCGACGGGGACCTCGTCGAGGTCAGCGCCGCGCCGCTCGACGAGATGGTGGCGGTCGCCCAGGTGCGCTGGACCACCGACCAGCCCTCGGTCGGCCGCGTGCGCTGGACCCTGGACGGCGAGGAGCGCTGGTCCGCGCCAGAGCGCCGCGCGACCACCGACCACGAGCTGCGCGTCGTCGGCATCCCCGAGCAGACGACGGTGGAGCTCGAGGCCTGGGGCGAGACCTTGGAGGGCGTCACCTCCTACACCGCCGAGGCGGCCCCCGCAGCGCTGCCCGCGGTGACCGTCTGGGGCGAGACCCGAGGCTGGGTCCTCACCTCGACGGTCACGGAGAGCACGTCGAAGGTGCTCATCTTCGACGACGAGGGGCGGGTGGTCTGGTGGTTCGACACCCTGGAGGGACACCGCGTCTTCAACGTGGAGCTGGCGGAGGACGGCATGGTCTGGATCTCTACCAACCCAGGAGACTATGTTCACACGCAGGGCGCCGTGCACCAGCTCTCGCTGGACGGGCGCACCAACGCGGTCTGGCTGATGGACGGCGTACACGGCGCGGCGACGCCGCTCGAGGACGGCGCCTTCGCCTACCTGGCCAAACGCTCGCGCCCGATGGACGGCGGCGAGCTTCTCTATGACGTCATCGAGGAGCACCTGGCCGACGGCAGCACCCGCGTGGCCTTCGACACGTCTCTGCACTTCGAGCCCGAGCGTCTGTGCAACCACTACGACATCGTCATCCCCTCCTCGCCCGACAGCGTCTACTACGACTGGACCCACGCCAACAGCCTCATCCTCTCCGAAGACAAAGCGTCTTACTACCTGATTCTTCGCCACTACGACGCGCTCCTGAAGGTGGACCGCGCCAGCGGCGAGATCGTCTGGACGCTCGGCGGCCCCATGAGCGACTTCAGCTTCGAGCGGTCCGTCGACGCGCCCAGCCACCCCCACACCTCGCTGGTGCAGGACGGGCGCGTGGTGATGATGGACAATGGCAACCATCACGATCCCCCGAGCTCCCGCGTCATCGACTACGCCATCGACGAGGATCGCCGCACGGTCTCCGTGAGCCGGGAGATCCCCGAAGAGAACGGCGAGCTCATCTCCTTCCTCGGAGACGCCAAGGACACACCCGACGGCGGGATGCTGATCACCTGGAGCACGCTCGGCCGCATCGACCTCGTCGACCGCCTGGACGAGGTCCAGTGGCGGTTGGAGACCGCGCTGGGCTACGGGACGGGGCGCTCGACGCTCCTCTCCTCGCTGGACCCGGCCGTCATCGCCATCGACGAGTGAACGGCGGGAGATCGCCTCCTCTGCGCCTGGAGGACGGCGCCTCGAAGGCCTCAGCGTCGCAACAGACGGCCCACACGCAGGCTGCGCATCGAGGTGTCGCCCCCGCTCGCCGCGAAAGAGGCGTCGAGCAGAGCCTCGCTCAGCGTCGCTGCGCGATCCGGCAGCGCGGGCCCGAGGCTTCGCAGCAGGCCAACCATCCAGCGCGCCTCGGCCCGGTCTGCGGGCGAGAGAACGCCGCCGCAAGCGCAGAAGGCAGCGACTGCGAACGCACGATCATTCAGCGCGCTCAGGGCGGCGCGTGGATCGGGCGCCGGTAACGACCGCTCGGGGGCGACGTGGAGGCCGGAGACCCCCGCGATCTGTCGCGCGAGCACCAGCCACGCTCTCAGGGTGGGCGCGACCGCGGGGTGTTGTAACAGGGCCTGGGCCACTTGGAGCTCCAAGGTCACATGCGCCCCCTCCGCGCCCCTCAGCGAGACGAAGGCGATCGGTGGATCGCCGGCCACAGGCTCAAGCCACCAGCGCCGGTCCTCCTCATCGAGCCAGCGGCGCGCCTCGAGCCTCACCGGGCCGAACACGGGCAGGACCACCTCGCGCGGCAGTCCGGACGCGCTCTCGGCCTCCCCCATCGCGCGCGCCGGGCGCGGCCTCCCCTCCTGCGCCAACATCCAGGCCAGCGGCTCCGTCTCCGCGTCCTCCCAGGGGCGCAGGAACCACCCGACCCAGGTCAGCGCCGACGTGAGCGCGCCCGGCGCCGCCCGATCCACGGACAGGGCCAGCGAGGTCATCCCCTGCGCGCCTCCTGGTCGCTCAGGATGCATCGGCGGCCTCCACACAGCGACGGTCCAGGGGCCGGGGAAGGCCCTCGTCGCCGCCATCGCTGCCGCCCTCCCCCGCTCGCGACGAAGAGACGCCCTCGACTGTCCTGCTGGTCTCCGCGTTCATGTGGCCTCGTCAGGGTTGCTGTTTGCGACACGGCACCCGCTCACGTCCTCTCCTCGAGATCACGCCGGCGGACGAAATCCGAGGGGATCCACCTGCCCCGGATAGTCGGGCGCGTCGACCTCTTCGATCCTCGCGCCAAGATCACGCTGAAGGCGCTCCAGAAACGAGCGCAACCGCGGGGCGTTCAGCGCCGCGGTCGCCCCGTTGTCCCGCTCTCTCCCCCAGGATCGCCAGGCGTAGAGATCCACATCCAGAGACAGTTGGACGGCGATCTGGTTGTCGTCGGGCTCGAGCTCCACCCAGAGGTCCCCGGCGCAGTCGAGCTCGTGCTCGTGGCCGGCCGGGTCAACGTAGAGGAGCGCCAGGCTGAGAGACACATCGGTCGGGTCCTCGAGGGAGGACGCGCTGAGCGTAGACGCCGGGTCACCTCGCAGATCCTGCTCGAGGGCGTCCTCGCCCGCGGCCTCGCTGGTCCAGGACGCCGCGGTCGGACGAGCGAAGCCGTCGAGGGCTCGAATGAGATCGAGCAGACATGTCCGCAGCGCCTCACGACCATCGGCATCCGTGGATAGAGGCAGGGCATAGCGCCATCTGGCCAAAGCACCCTTGCGCCGCCAGGTGGTGGAGAGGGCGGTAGGAGGGGTCGTCACTCCATGCCTCCTTGAGGGGGGAAGGTCCTGATAACCGAGCCGTCAGCGCCGCGGACCCACTCTCCGCTGAGGACGCCCTCGTCGTAGATGGCGACCCGATCCAGGCTCCTGCTGGAGCTGCCGTGGAACTGCGCGCGCACCTGCGGCTCGATCACGGTGATATCCGCCCCCGCGGCGCCCCCCTCGAGCTGAATCTCCACCTGCCCGACCTCGCCGGTACCCGACCGCTTGAT
>CAZKWG010000622.1:0-5108 GCA_964556105.1 uncultured Enterobacterales bacterium
GGTCGTTGTTGAAGGTGAAGTGCTTGTCGAAGGTCTTGGGCGCCCGCTTGCCCCACTCGTCGTAGAAGATGTGGTTCTCGAAGCGGATGATCGGCTTGCCCGGCGCGCTGAACGCCTCGCCGCCGGACTCCACCTGGAGCACGGCCGCCGCCGAGGCGACGTCGATGCCCAGCTCGGCCGCCTTGGCCTGCAGGTACTTGCCCTTGGTGTTGTAGATGTCCGCCATGTTGCGGCTCAGGCCCTCCAGCCTGCCGGTCTGGATGCGGTCCTTGACCCCGAGGTCCTGGTCGCCCTGGGGCTTCTGCTGCGCGGGCGCTTGCTCCTTGGGTGCGCTGGCCTTGGCCTTCTCGTAGGCCGAGCCCATGGCCGAGATCAGGCCGGCGATCTCGTCTGGCTTCAACAGGCCGCTGGCGCTCAGCGAGCGCGCCAGGTTCGCCGCCTGGTGGGCGTTGGTCATCGCCTCGGTGAAGCGGCCCTCGGCGATGTCCTTCTGGGCGAGCTCGGCGAGGCGCGCCGCGTTGTACAGGTCGCCCGCCTGTCGCAGCGTGGACTCCGCGGAGGCCGAGGAGAGCTGCCCCTGCTTGACGGCCTCGCGGACGCGCTCCGCCGTGGTGTGGGCGCCCTCGCGCGCGGTCGCGAAGCTGCCGCCGCTGACCTGGCCCCAGGCCCCCGTCAGCCCCTGACGGGCCGTGTCCAGGGTGCTGCGCCCCTCTTTGGAGAGATCGGGGTTCTGCGAGGGCGCCTGGGGCGCCTTCGGGTCCTGGGGCTTCGTCGGGGCGGGCGTCTGGGGCCGGTCCTTGTTGGCGGCGCGATCGGCCGCCTCCTTGTCGGACTTCGGCCCCGCCTGATAGCGTACCGTCCACATATCTCCGTTCTGACCGACGAAATTCGTGAAGTCCGCCCGCGACATGGTCATGCGGCCGCCGGTGTCCGGGTCGTTGACGATGACGTCGGTGACCTTCCCGGCGCTGTCCTTCTTGACGCCGACCGCCAGGATCCAGTGCCCGGAGCCGTCGTATCGGCGCGCGTGCCGGTCGCCGGCGTCGAAGTGCCCGTAGCGGGCGCTGTCGTGGGCGCCCTCGAACTTGCCGCTGAAGGCGCCGATCCCGCCTACCATGACCGGCCGACCGGCCTCCAGGCTGGCGCTGATGTTGTCCAGGTTGTCGGTGGTGGTGAACGCGGCGCCCTTGAGGCCGAGCTGCTTCGCGCGCTGCGCCAGGACGGCCCCGGACGATCCCTGGCCGGGCGCATAGGGCTGACCGTAGCCGGGCACGCTGGTCAACGCGATGTTGTCCGCGCCCGGATCCTTGATGCCCTCTCGGCGGAGGATCATCCGCAGCGCGGTGATCGCGCAGTAGCCTCCCGGGTAGGACCCGCCCGCCGTGTTCTGGTCCAGCTTCGGCGTGGAGAGCGCGCCTTGCAGGCCGCCTCCAGCGCTGGGGCCGCTCGTCTGACCGGCGGGGGCTCGGACCTCGAGCTTCGCCTTGGCCTTGGCGTAGAATCCGCCCATGGCGCCCAACACAGGCGCGGCCTGCTCCGGCGTGAGGTGGCCGGCGTTGACCAGCGCGCGGGTCAGCTCGGCCGCCCGATGGGCCGACTCCATGGCCTGCGCGGAGCCCCCCGAGTCGAAGGCGGCGATGGCGCGCTGGGCCTGGTCGGCAGCGCTCCACATCTGACCGAGCGCCGAGAGCTCCGTCTGCGCCTCGGCCTGGGAGAGCTCCCCGCGCTCCACCGCCGCGCGGAGGCTCTCCGCCCTCTGGTGAGCCCCCGCCTTGGTCGCGCCGTAGGAGCCGGCCGGAGCGCCCGACCAGGCGCTCTCCAGCCCGCTCTTCGCCGGTTGGGCCGCCGGCTTTTGCGGCGCGGCCTGCGCCTGCCCGGGGAGGCGCAGCTCCCGACCTGGGCTGATCGCGTCCGGCTGGGCGAGCTGGTTCTCCTCGGCGATGGAGGACCAGCGCGTCGGATCGCCGAGCTGTCGGTCGGCGATGTCCCAGAGCGTGTCGCCGTCCTGGACCGTGTAGCGTCGCGTCGCGTCGCCCGTCGGCAGCGCCTGGGCCAGCAGCGCCGCCGCCATGCTGTTGTCCATGCCGTCCAGGCCGGGCTCGTGCTCGAGGGCGCTCGTCGGCTGGACCGTGGTCGCGGGAGCGGGGACGTTCAGGTGGGTGCGCTCCATCGGATCGAGATCTCCAGGCAGAGAGGAAGCAGACTACTGTAGGCTCAGCCGGGAGACGAGCGGAAGCGCTCGCGGAGAGCTCAGGCTTGAGATTCTCCTTTGCCGCGCGGCCAACGGGCGCTGCAGCCGCGCCGTCCGGCGCGCGCCTGATTGGATAGGGAGTGACCTCTCGACCCACGCGCCCGAGGCCCCCATGTGCCGCAACATCAAGCTGCTCTACAACTTCGACCCGCCGGCCACCGAGGACGAGATCATGGCCTCGGCGCTACAGTATGTGCGCAAGGTCAGCGGCATGCACGTTCCCTCGGCCGCCAACCGCGCCGCCTTCGAGCGCGCCGTGGACGAGGTCGCCGCCATCACGCGCCGCCTGCTCACCGACGAGCTGAAGACCACCGCCCACCCGCGCGACCGCCTGGTCGAGGCCGAGCGCGCCCGCGAGCGGGGGAGGGCGCGCGATCAGCGCCAGCGGGTGAAGTGGCAGCAGGCGCCGGAGTAGGGCGGGTCTACAGGGCGTCGGGGTCGAGGCCCAGCGCCCGCAGTTTCGCTGCCAGCGCCTCCGCGCGGGCGCGCTCGGCCTCGGCCAGCGCCTTCGCCTCGGTGGCCTGCGCCTTCGCCTCGGTGGCCTGCGCCTTCGCCTCGGTGGCCTGCGCCTTCTGCTCGGCGAAGGTCAGGAAGCGGCTGCCGTCCGGCGCGTAGAGCTGAAGCTCGTCCCCCATCTGGAAGCGCACGCCGAGCAGCGGGCTCACCCAGCCGTCTATCGGGTCAATCTCGACGAGCCTCGAGCCCTGGCGCTGATAGCCCGAGAGCACGGCGTGGTCCGGGTCGTAGAGGTAGTACTCCTCGACGCCGAAGCGCTCGTAGAAGAGCAGCTTGCGATACATCTCCGGGAAGCTGTTGCCCGGCGAGAGCACCTCGAAGACGACCTGAGGCGCGACCCCGCCCTCTTCCCACTGACGGTACGAGCCGCGACGGCCCTTGGGGCGGCCGAGCGCCACCATCGCGTCGGGCGCCAGGCGCGTCTTGTTGTCGCCCTCCACGGGGTACCAAAGCAGATCTCCGGCGACGAAGTCCGGCAGCAGCGCGTCCAGGTTCTCTTTGAGCGTGACGATCCATTGAAACTGCAAGGTGTTCTCAGCCATCGGTTGACCGTCGCTGTCGGGGTAGCGTATCTCAGCCGGCTGCGTGTCTCGGGCGAGCTGGGCTGCGTACATGGTGGACTCCTCTCCCGAACTCTAACATCGCCCTCGCGTGGTGAACCCAGGTTCTTCACGCCACCCACCCATACGCCTCCCGGATCGTCGCGCCGCCGTCCTGCTCCAGCACGGCGCCGTGGGCGACGATGACGCGCTCGGGCTCCAAGGCCAGGAGCTGGTCCAGGCTCCGGCGCAGGGCGGCCTTGTCCTTGAGCAGCGTGCGGAAGATGCGGCTGGGGCCGAAGCGGCCGTAGGCGTTGTTCAGGCGCATGAAGCTGCGGGTCCACCAGGAGTCGGAGTGGACCACGTTGAAGGCCAGGTCCGTCGAGACCAGCGTGCGACTGGGAGCATGGAAGAAGGTGCTCTCCTCCATGCTGGGCAGGCCGCCCAGCTCCACCCGCACGAGACCGCGCCAGGATCCACCCAGGGTGGAGAGCGGCGTCCAGGGCAGGTCCGGCGCCTTCTTCCTGAGCCCGTCCGGTCCCAGCAGCCGCGCCTCGGGGAAGCGCGCGCAGGCGGCGCCGGCGAACATCCAGTGCAGCAGGTTCGGGGCGACGACGGCGGTGACCGGGCCCAGGTCGCCGAGCGCCGCTGCGTCCGGGTCGGAGATCGGCACAGGCGCGATCAGGGTCACGCCTTCTTCGCCGCGAATCGCCGTGGCGCGGGCGCCCAGGTGCAGGCCGCCGGCGACCAGCGGGTGATCGAGGGTCCAGAGATCGGGGTGCCAGGGACGCCAGGGCATGTCAGATGTCCTCCACAGGATGGATCTTCACCCGCGGCACGGATATAGTCAAGCAGCTTGACTAAATCGGAGGCAGAGATGGACGCCGAGCTCGAGCGCGCGAAGCAGAGAAGCGTAGGACAGCTCCTCTTTGTGGCGGCGCGCCTGTGGAACGAGGCCGCCGTCGCGCGGGTGCGGGCGCTGGGCGAGGAGCGCCTGCGCGTCGCCCACACGGCGGTCTTCCCGCACCTGGACATCGAGGGCGGCACGCGCCTGACCGAGCTGGCGAAGCGCATGGGCGTGAGCAAGCAGGCGGCGGGTCAGCTCGTGGACGATCTGGTGGCGATGGAGATGGTGGCGCGCGTGGCCGACCCGAGCGACAAGCGGGCGATCCGCGTCGTCTACACGAAGCGCGGGATCGAGGGCCTGAAGCACGGGCTCGGGGTGCTGAGCCAGATGGAGGCCGAGCTGGCGGCGGAGATCGGCCCGGCCCAGATGGCGGCCCTGCACCAGGGGCTCACGGCGCTGCTGGGCGCGCTCGACACCAGGGGGTGAAACGTCAGATCTGAAGGCGCTTGCGCAGCCCGCGGGCGGAGGCGCGCGAGACGGGGACCGTGCTACCGTCGCGCATGCGGGCCAGGAAGCCGCCCTCTTCGGTAGGCTCCAGCAGCAGGACGGCGTCCAGGGCCAGGAGCGCGCGGCGATGGACGCGCAGAAACCGCTCCGGCGGCAGGCGGCGCTCCAGCTCGTTCAGCGACAGCTCGGTGAACAGGACCTGGCCCGCGGCGTGGACCGCCACCGTCTCGCCGTCGATCTCGGCGTGGGTGATCTCGTCCGGGCGGACCAGGCGCACGCCGCGGGGGCCGGGGAAGGGGAGGGGATCGCGGGCCGCGGGCGGGGCCGGGCGGCGGAGGCGCTCCAGCACGCGGGCGAGGCGCTCGGCGCTCACGGGCTTGAGCAGGTAGTCCAGGGCGCCGACCCCAAACGCGGCGAGGGCGTGCTCGGGGTGGGCGGTGACGAAGAC
>CAZKWG010000623.1:0-5052 GCA_964556105.1 uncultured Enterobacterales bacterium
GCGCGGCCCAGGCGCACACGCCGCGGGCTGGTCCCCGCCTCCAGGGCCTGCTCGCCCCCGCGCAGGAGCACGCGCACCCGCGGCCCGCGGCCCTCGGCGAGGCTGCCCCAGAGGGTGAGGCTCAGCTCGCCGTCGATGGGCGTCAGGAAGCTGCCCGCCCCGTTTGTGTAGAAGGCGAGCTGGTCCGGCTCCCGCTGCACCGCGGCGCCGCTCAACTGTACACTGTCCAGTTCAACCACGACCTCGTTGACCCGCTCCAGCCGAGCCCGCGGCGACAGGCTGCGCTCCAGCGCGTCCAGGGAGGCGAGCAGGCGGGGTTGATCGGCAGGATCGACGCTCCAGATCACCGTCTCGAACTCGCCGGGGCCCTCCGGGAAGGGCGCCCAGAGCCGGGCGACCTCCAGAAACGAGGCGGGCTGCTCCCCGCCCAGCCAGTCGCGGCCGGTGATCGCCAGGTCTACGCCGCGCGCCGCGAAGAGCGTCTCCGCCCGCGCTGGGGTGAGCTGGCTCTCGAGCTTCAAGGCGGCGATCTCGTCGGTCCCCAGGCCGATGACGTCCACCAGCGTCGCGTCCGTGAGGAAGGAGAGCGCGCCGATGTCGTGGGCGGCGATGGTCGCGTCGGGCCACTCGGAGGCCACCCAGCGGGCCAGGGTGAGGTCCACGTCGGCGTTGAAGCGCGCGCCGACGACGTAGCGCTCCATCGCCTGGAGGGAGCGCCAACCGAGCGGCGTCGCCAGGACCAGCGCGAGCGCCCACGCGCCGGGCCGCCGCCAGAGCAGGCGCGCCGGGCTGACCAGCAGCAGCGCCCCCCAGGCGACGAGCCAGGCCTCGTAGCGGTAGAGCCAGCCCATGCGCCCGAGAAAAAGCTGACTCAGCACGGTGAGGGCGAACAGGGCGGCGCGGCGGCGGTGCAGCGCCCCGGTCTCCAGCGCGGCGGCGCCCAAGCTCACGGCGACGGCGAGGGCGAGGAGCGGCGCCCCCTCGGCGATGGCCGCGCCCAGCGAGGCCCAGAGATCGCGTCCGGAGACGGCCTTGAGCAGGACGCTGTTCGGCAGGAAGAGGCTGCCGGCGGCGAGGCTGTACAGGCCGAAGCCGAGGACGGCGAGGGCGGCGCCGGAGAGGCTGGCCAGGGCGAGGCGGGGGCGCTCGCGGGCGAGGAGCAGGCTCAGTCCGCCAGCGAGCGCGAGGGACTCGTAGCGGGTCAGCGTGGCGGCGGCGGCCAGGAGGAAAACGCATAACGCATTGCCTGACCCCAATGCCGCGCGCACCAGCGCCAGCGCGAGGGCGGCGTGCAGGACGTGCTCCATCCCCAGCGCGGCCAGAAAGGGCAGCGGGACCGCCAGGACCAGCAGGATCAGCCCGGCCAGGACGGCGCGCTCGGGCAGGCCCTCGTCGCGCAGGGAGAGGGCGCCGACCCAGAGCAGCCCGGCGCTCGAGGCCAGGGCGAGGAGGACGCCGACCTCCTCCTGGGCGCCAATGGTCAGGAAGACCGTCGCGATGGCGGCGGTCCACAGCGGAGAGGAGGAGGCGCTGGCGTGCTCGGTGGGGTTGAGGCCCCAGGTGCCGTGCTCGGCGAGGTTGCGGGCGACGCCCAGGTGGATGTAGGCGTCGTCGAGCGGGCTCACGAAGGGGCCGCCGATCGCCGCGCGCACGCGCAGGACCAGCCAGCCGACGCCGAGAAGGGTCAACGCGAGCGCGACAGCGGGCGGGATCCACGGGCGCGCGCGCTCGGGCATGGGCTGGCTCCAGAGGCCAGACTCTAACGCGAGCGCGGTATATGCTTCTGAACATGGACCGCGTCGCACCCTCCCGCCGCCCCGAAGGGCCGAACGCCGGCACGCAGCGCTGGCGTGACCTGCTGTTCATCCACTGGCCCGTGCCGCTGGAGCTGGTCCGCCCGCTGATCCCCGAGCGCCTCTCGCTGGACACCCACGACGGCGTGCTCTACGTCGGCATCGTGCCCTTCGCGATGTTCGAGGTCTCGCCGAGCTGGCTGCCGGGCGCGCTCAGCTTCGACTTCCTCGAGACCAACCTGCGCACCTATGTCCACCTGGAGGGCGAGGAGCCGGGCGTCTGGTTCTTCAGCCTCGAGGCGGCCTCCTGGCTCGCCGTGCAGGCGGCGCGCGTGGGCTTCGGCCTGCCCTACCATCACGCCGCCATGATGTCCCGCAAGGAGGGGTCGGAGACGATCTACGAGAGCGTGCGTCGAACCGGCAACAACCCACGCTTCTTCGCCCGCTACAAAGTGGGCGAGTACCTGGGGCCCTCGCAGCCGGGCACGCTGGAGCACTTCCTGCTCGAGCGCTACCACCTCTACGCCGTCCATGAGGGCAAGCTCAAGCGCGGGACCGTGAACCACGTGCCCTACCCGGCCCACCGGGCGACGGTGCTGGAGGTGCACGACGAGCTGATGGTCGCGGCGGGGCTGCCGCAGCCCGAGGGCCTGCCGCCGCTGCAGCACTTCGCGCCGGGCGTGGATGTAGAGGTCTTCGCGCTGCGGACGGTGTGAGGCCACGCCGCTCAGCGGATCAGCACCTCGTCCACCGCGCCGCGCCCGCCGCCGACGCTGTTGATGCTCCGGTTGGCCGCGATCCGCTCGACCTCGAAGCCATGCGCGTACAGGTCCAGGATCAGCGGCGCCGAGGAGTTGCTCAGCAGGACGTGCACGCCGCGCGCCTTCAGCGTCAGGGCCAGATCCCGCAGGCGCTCCTGATCCTTCGGCCCGAAGCCGTGCTCCGTGTAGGCCGTGAAGCTGGAGCTCGCCGAGAGCGGCTCATAGGGCGGGTCGAAATAGACGAAGTCGCCCTCGACGGCTTGTGCGCCTACGCGCTCGAAGTCCTGAAGGAGGATCTCCACACCCTCGAGCCGCGCCGAGACCCGGCGAAGGTTCGGCTCGTCGCAGACGTTGGGGTTCTTGTACCTCCCCCAGGGCACGTTGAAGGTGCCGCGCTTCTTGTTCACCCGATAGAGCCCGTTGAACCCCGTCTTGTTCAGATAGATCATCCAGGCGGCGACCTCGGCGTCCTCCGCCGCCTCGTCAATCGGCCGCTCCCGGAAGGCGTAGAAGAACGACTCCTCGATGGGGTAGCTCTGCAGCAGCGCCACCACCCGATCCACCTGGCTCTGGATGGCCCGCCAGGTGCGCACCAGCCGCGGGTTGCGATCGGCGAGCACGGCGCGCGCGGGCTGGGCGGCGAAGAAGAGCGCGCCACCGCCGATGAAGGGCTCGTAATAGGTGCCGTAGCGCGCTGGCATCCGCGCGAGCAGCTCCGGCACGAGCTGGCGTTTGCCGCCCGCCCACTTCAGGAAGGGGCGGGTCTCGTCCCAGCGGGCGTCGCGCTTGCGGGTCACCAGAGCCTCCTCACCGACACGGGAGCGTGGTATTGCCGCGAGAGGACAACGTCAACTTTATCGCCGTTCAAGCCGCCATCGCGCCGAGTCGCAGGCGCCGGACGGCGCTCCGCAGCCCCTCCAGCGTCAGCGGGTACATCTTGTAGATGGCGCCGATGGCGGAGACGGTGGGGTGGTCCCAGAAGCGCTCCGGATCGGGGTTGAGCCAGACGCTGGAGGGGCAGCGCTGGTGCACGCGGTTCAGCCAGTCCAGGCCGGACATGGCGCGCGTGTCCCCATAGGTGCGCGGGGCGGCGCCTGTCAGCTCCCAGGTCGCCATGCTGGCGTCGCCGACGAAGATCACCCGGTGGTTCGGGGTCCAGTCGGCGATGACCTCCTCGATGGGCGTGCGGTCCCAGCTCGCGTAGTCGCGGTAGAGCCAGCCGGTGGGGACGTTATGGAAGTACCAGGCCTGGAAGCTCTTGAAGCCACGGGCGAGGCGGGCGGCGTTGAAGAGCTCCTCTACGAGCCGCGTGTGCGGGTCCATGCTGCCGCCGGTGTCCATCAGCAGGACGAGGTGGACGCGGTTCTTGCGCGCGCGCTCGAAGACCAGCTCGATGTCGCCCGCGTTGTCCGCCGTCCTGCGGATGGTGTGGTCCAGGTGGAGCTGCGGCATCCCCTCGCGGGCCAGGGCGCGCAGCTCCTTGAGCGAGGCCTGGAAGTCGCGCGCCGCCAGCGTCGTGTCGGTGCGGTAGCCCGCCCAGCGCCGGTCCTCCGCCATCCGCACGGCGCCGCGCCCGCCGCCGGAGACGTCGCCCACCTTGATCCCGCTCTCCGCGCGCCCGCTGTTGCCAAAGGGGCTCGTCCCGCCGGTGCCGACCCAGTAATTCCCACCGTCGTGCCGACCCTTCTGCTCGCGCAGGCGCTTGAGCAGCTCCTCGCGCAGCTTCTCCGGGTCCATGTCGATGGGGACCCGCTCGCCCTCGGGCCGCATCGCCTGCTGCAGCCACTCCGCCAGCTTCTCGGCCAGCTCGTTCGGCAGCTCCACTCCGGAGAACGTCGCCTGGAAGGCGAGATCCCAGGCGTCGTAGTGCGCCTCGGTCTGGCAGAGCACCGCCCGCCCGAAGCCGTAGAGCCCGCGCAGGTCCACCACGAGCCCGCGGCTCAGGCCCTCGAGGAAGGCCATCCACTCGCCGAGGCCGACCTTGACGCCCTGGGCTCTCAGGTTGAAGAGGAGGAGCTCGAACATGGATGACCTCCGATCAGGCGAAGCCGCCCCGCCGCTTCGCCAGGAGCTCGAGGTCCTTCTCCTGCTTGATCAGGATGCCCAGAAAGGGCATGCGGTTGGCGATCTCGTCCGGGCTGGCGCCGGCGCGGGCCAGGACGAAGAGCCAGTCCAGGAGCTCGGACGTGGACGGCTTCTTGCGCAGCCCCTCCACCTTGCGCAGCCCGTAGAAGCGCAGGATCGCCGCCTCGACCAGGTCTTTCTCCAGGTCGGGCAGGTGGGCGGTGACGATCTGCTTGAGCCGCTCCTTGTCGGGGAAGGCGATGTAGTGAAAGACGCAGCGGCGCAAAAACGCGTCCGGAAGCTCCTTCTCGGCGTTCGACGTGATGATCGTCACCGGCCGATGCAGGGCGCGCACCGTCTCGTCCAGCTCGGGGACGTGGAAGGCCATCTCGTCCAGCTCGCGCAGGAGATCGTTGGGGAACTCCAGGTCCGCC
>CAZKWG010000624.1:0-5040 GCA_964556105.1 uncultured Enterobacterales bacterium
GGCGACGACAGCGACGCCAGCGACGACGACAGCGACGACAGCGCCGACGGCGACGACAGCGACGACGCCGAGGGCGAGGACGGCGCCGACGACGACGCCGACGCCGACGCCGAGGAAGAGGACGAGGACGACAGCGACGACGACCTGTAGCGCTCCCAGAGACGTTGAAGCATGCGAGGGCTCTGGGCGACCAGGGCCTTTCGCCTTTTCTGGGCCTCGCGCTCAGCCCACGCTCAGCGCTTCCGGCGCCGACCGAGCAACAGCAGGCCCAGGCCCAGGCTCCAGGCGCCGCCGCTCGCGCCGGTCGCGCAGCCGCAGCGTCGGGCCTCCTCGGGCAGCTCGTCCGCCTGAACCAGCCCGTAGCCCGAGACGTTGTCGGGGCCGGGCTCGCCCAGATCGCGGGCGCCCGCCAGCATCCAGCCCTTCATCGTCTCGGCGTCGCCGTGCGCGCCCGAGGCGGAGATCCAGAGCGCGCCGATCCCCGCCGCGTGGGGCGTCGCGGCGCTCGTGCCCTCGAAGCCGAGCGCGCCGAGGGTCTCCGTGCTGACGCCGGCTGGCGCGACCAGATCCGGCTTGATCCGGCCGTCCTCGGTCGGGCCTCGGCTGGAGTAGGCCGCGACCTCCTCATCGGCGAGCGACCAGGCCCCCACGGTGACGCCCAGCGTCGTGTCCGACGGCAGCGAGAGGCTGCTCAGCCCGAGCTGCTGCTCGCTGTCGATGCCGGAGACGCTGTAGAGCCACCCCTCCAGCCCCGCCAGCTCAGCGCCCTGAGCTTCCGAGGAGATCACGACGTAGACTCTGTCTTTACAGCCGCTGGCGATCACCTGCTCCAGCGGGTCGCCCGTCCCCGCCTGGGCCTCCTCGGACGCTCCGCACAGGGAGCCGTCGCGATTGTAGACATACAGATCGATGTCCTCGCGCGCGCTCCCGAAGGGCTCGGACCAGCGGAAGCGAACATCGACGGCGCCGTCGTCGGTGGGGATCCAGACCTGCGGCTCGTCCGCGATGGCGATGGTCCCGTCCTCATCGGCGTAGCTCAGGGCGCCGGCGCGGTAGCGCTCCGCCTCGTTCCCCGCGGCGACGAAGACCGCGACGCCGTCCTCGACGATCTGATCGACGCAGCGGGTGATGCCGCTGCTGCCGTCCGTGGACCAGAGGTTGTCGAAACCCACCGAGAGGTTGATGACGTCGACGTCGAGGTCGACCATCGCCGTCATGACCTCGCAGAGCTGCGCGTCCGTCTGGAAGCTGCCGAGGATGTAGGAGGCGTCGGGAGCGTAGTCGAAGAGGATCTCGGCGACCTCGGCGCCGTGCGAGTTGTCTTCGGAGCCCTCGAATTGGAAATTGACCTGAGCGTCGATGGGGAACTCGTCCGGTCCCAGCGACTCCCAGCCGGCGAAGCCCAGATCGACGATGCCCACCGTGACGCCGGCGCCGCTGACCCCGAGCGCGTGCCAGTCCTGGGCCATCGTGGCGTCATAACCTTCGGTGAACACCGATTTTGGGGTCGCCCTCCAGGGCTCGCGAACGCGCCGAACGCCCGGCGTGGCGGCCAGCGTCAGGATCCCGTCGTAAGGGACGAACACCTGCGCCACGCCCGCGCCCACCGCCTCGACGCGGTGACCGTCCGCCCGGAGAAGATCCACCAGGGCTTGTAGTTCGCCCTCGGGCTCGACCGCGACGGAGAGCCCCCGGTCAGCCTGCCCGCCCGGCCGCGCGAGGGTGGCCGTGTCCGGGTGGAGCGCCACCTCGCGAAGGGACCAGGCCACGCGCGCCAGGGCGGGGTCTGCGGGTGGAGGTTTCGCCAGAGCCAGGGACGTGAGCAGCGCGAGCAGCATCGAATCTCCCTGCGCATTCTATGCCGTTCGCGAAGCTGGCGCAGACCGAATAGGACCTCACTCCCTCTCCTCGAGCAGGAGCCTCCGCTGCGCGTGTACATCGACGGAGATGGCTGCCCCAAGGCCATCAAGGAGATCCTCTTCCGCGCCGCCGAGCGCCGCGGGGTGGACGTGGTCCT
The DNA here is from genome assembly GCA_964556105.1 of uncultured Enterobacterales bacterium. GTDB lineage: Bacteria > Myxococcota_A > UBA796 > UBA796 > CAZKWG01 > CAZKWG01. Next base: position 2,018 of record CAZKWG010000624.1, read on the forward strand.
GGTCGCCAACCGCGTGGTGCAGGTGCCGCGCCACCCGCGGATCCGGGCCGTGCGGGTGGGGGCCGGTCTGGACGTGGCCGACGACTGGCTGGTGCAGAACGCCGAGAGCGGCGATCTGGTCGTCACCTCCGATCTGCCGCTCGCGGCCGACCTGGTGGCGAAGGGCGTGACGGCGATCAGCGCGCGCGGCGAGACGTGGACCGCTTCCAACGTGCGCGAGCGTCTCAGCATGCGCGACTTCTTCATGGAGGCGCGCGCCGCGGGGATCATCGAGGGAGGAGGCCCACCCCCGATGGACGATCGCGCCGCGCGGATGTTCGCCAACGCCTTCGACGTCTGGCTCACGCGGGCCCGGCGCGCGCAAGAGACTCCCTGAGGCCCGGCCCTGTCGCCTGGGCGGCGTCGACGCCGATCGGATATGGGGGGCGGGTCGGTGTGCTGGCGCTGGGCTCCAGGCCGTCTCTTCGGAGGATCGAATGTCCATCCGCCTCGTGCTCCTCGCCTGCGGCTGCGCGCTCTCGGGCTGCGCGGCCCCCTCGCCATTGGCGCCGGCGACCGGAGCGGAGGGGGGCGCGCAGACCTGGTGGAGCGTCGTCGGGCCGCGGATTCACCGGGGGGCGCTGAGCTTCTCCTTCGGTGAGCGCGCGGCGAGCGCCGAGAGCCCGGACGGGCTGCTCGCGCGCCTGGACGCGGGCGGAATGCGCCTGCAACATGCTGAAGATATGTTCGGTGTAGAGACGGTTGGATTTGGCCGAGAAGCTGACATCCTCTCACTATCTTCCGCGGAGCCGACCGAGGGCGATTGCCTGGAGGGCGCCCCTGTAGAGCCCGACGGGAGCTGCGCGCGCCGGGTCGAGCTCGCCCGCGAGGGCATGACGGAGTGGTGGGCCAACCAGCAGGTCGGGCTGCAGCACGGCTGGGACCTGCACGAGCGCCCCGAGGGGGAGGGGCTCGTCGTCATCGCGGTCGCGTTGACCGGCGGGACGGTGGAGCTGGACGCGGACGGGCTGAGCGCCTGGGTTCAGGGCGCGGGCGGGTCGCTGCTGCGCTACGGCGATCTCGGGGCGTGGGACGCGGACGGCGAGCCCCTGGACGCGGCGTTCAGCCTGGAGGACGGGCTGCTGCTGGTGCTGGTGGACGATGAGGGCGCCCGCTACCCGCTGCTCGTCGATCCGCTGGCGACCTCAGCGACCAGCACGCTCACCGGGCCCTCCAGCGCGAGCCAGTTCGGCTTCTCCGTCGCGGGCGCGGGTGACGTCAACAATGACGGTTACGACGACGTGATCGTCGGCGCGCCGGGCTACAGCACCAGCTCGGGGCGGGCCTACGTCTACCACGGCAACAGCTCGGGCGTCTCGACCACGGCCAGCCGCACCCTGTCGGGCAGCACCGCCGCCTACTTCGGCTACTCGGTGTCGGGCGCGGGCGACGTCAACAACGACGGTTACAGCGATGTAATTGTCGGCGCGCCCGGGGTGAGCACCCTGCGGGGCGCCGCCTACGTCTACCACGGCAGCTCGAGCGGCGTCTCCGGCACGGTCAGCACCACCCTCTCCGGATCCTCCTCCAACGACCAGTTCGGCTTCGCCACCGCGGGTGCGGGTGACGTCAACAATGACGGTTACAGCGATGTGATCGTCGGATCGAACAACGCGAGCAGCGGGGCGGGGCGCGCCGCCGTCTTCCACGGCAGCAGCGCGGGCATCTCCAGCACCGCCAGCCGCACGATCACCGGCAGCTCCGGCTACTACCTGGGCGAGGCGGTCGCGGGCGTCGGCGACGTGGACGGGGACGGCTACGACGACGTCGCCATCGGCCTCCCCGGCTACAGCTCCAGCACGGGCCGGGTGGTGATCCACGAGGGCAGCAGCTCGGGCATCGGCAGCTCGGCGGCCTCCAGCCTCACCGGCAGCGCCAGCAGCGGCTACTTCGGCGGCGCTGTGGCCGGAGCCGGTGATGTGAACGGCGACGGCTACGACGACGTCATCGTGGGCGCCAGCGGCGCCAGCAGCGGCACGGGCGCGGCCTATGTGTTCCATGGGCGCTCCTCGGGCACCGCCACCTCCGCCGCCACCTCGCTGACGGGGCGGACCAGCAGCGGCGCGTTCGGGATCGCCGTGGACGGGATCGGCGACGCGGACGGGGACGGCTACGATGACGTCCTCGTCGGCGCCTACAACGTGGCGGGCGGGACGGGCGCGGCCTACGCCTACCCGGGCAGCTCGAGCGGCGTGTCCAGCACCGTGGGATCAACCCTGAGTGGAACGGGCACCGCGACCTACTTCGGGATCGACGTGGCCGGCGCGGGCGACGTGAACGCGGACGGCTACACCGACGCCATCATCGGCGCAGACTACGCCAGCAGCGGCTACGGCGCGGCCTATGTCTTCCTGGGCGAGGCCCAGGACGGCGACGGGGACGGCTACGACGCGTCCGAGGACTGCGACGACGCCGACGCCACCGTGCACCCGGGCGCCACCGACACCACGGGCGACGGTGAAGACAGCGACTGCGACGGCATCGAGGTCTGCTACGCGGACGCCGACGCGGATCGTTACCGCACCTCCACCACCGTGATGAGCTCGGACGGCGACTGCTCGGACGCGGGCGAGGCGCTCTCTTCGCTCACCAGCGGAGACTGCGACGACACCGACTCCACCATCCGCCCGGGCGCGACCGAGATCACCGGCGATGGCGTCGACCAGAACTGTGACGGTGACGAGAGCTGCTATGTAGACGACGACGAGGACGACTACCGCGGGAGCGGCAGCGTGGCCTCGGCCGACGAGGACTGCACCGACGCGGGCGAGGCGAGCACATCGGTGCCCGCGGGAGACTGTGACGATGACGACGCCTCGGTCAACCCCGGCGCCAGCGAGACGGTCGGCGACGGCGTAGACCAGGACTGCGACGATCGGGAGATCTGTTACGACGATCTCGACGGCGACGGCTACCGCAGCGATGACGACAGCACGTCCACCGACGCCGACTGCTCGGACGCGGGCGAGGCCCTGGCCACCGAC
>CAZKWG010000625.1:0-5039 GCA_964556105.1 uncultured Enterobacterales bacterium
ATGCGCAGCCTGCCGGGGTAGCGGTCGGGGCCGGGCAGCACCGGCAGCACGTCCGACGGCTCGGGCGGCTGCTCTGTCGGCTTCGGTCGCAGGCTCTCGGGCAGCTCGAAGTCCGGGAACTGGATCGGCGGTGGCGGCGCCACGTTCAGATCGAGCGCGAGGAACGCCTCGGGGAGCACCAGGCGCGGGTCCTCGGCGTCGCGCAGGAAGATCAGCCGGTTGCCCGGTCCCGCCCTGACGTCATGGTGGGCCCGCTCGCCGAGCCCGGCGATCACGCGGTCGGCCAGCAGCCGGGCCTCGGTGATGCGGGGCAGGTAATCGAAGACCGCCCGCATCGCCTCGTCCTGGGTGAGCACGCCGAGGGTCACCAGGTCTTCGCGGGCTTCGTAGGGTTCACGCCAGGATTCGTCGCGGGGCATGGTCGTGCTCCTCGTTGCGGGGGCGACTCATTCAGGCGGGCAGCACTGCTCCAACAGGGCGACGTCCTGCAGGTGCGCCACCCATGCCCAGGTGTATGCGGCGGTCGCCAGGATCGCCAGGGTGGTCAGGGCCGTCGAGCGGCGCAGCCCGACCCGGCGCACCGCCAGCCCGGCCAACAGCGCCAGCGGCAGCGCGGTCGGGACGAGAAAGATCCGCGCCCCGAGCACTCCGTTGGAGCACACGCCCACAGAGCAGCTTCCATCGGCGGTGGGTCCGATGCTGCACAGGCTGCCCAGCAGCACCAGGAGGGTCGCCACCGCGCCGATCCCGACGCGCAGGGTGCCGCTCGCTCGGGGCGTGACCTCCGCGCTCACGACGCTGCGCTCCGCACGATCAGCATATATACACCTCTGCAGGTGTTCGTATCCTGTTCTTGCCCAGTCGGTGACCCCAGGGCGCGTCGTGTCCCCTCGGATCAACTGCGCTCGGTCGGGACGCCTGGCCTCCGCGCAGGGGGAGATCGGCCGCTGGGGCCTGGACGTCGAGAGGCGAGACGACGGTCCTCTTCGGGGCGTCAGCGCGGGCGCGGTGAGCAGCCAGACCAGCGCCGGCCTCCCGAGTGACGGCTCCGGCACGGGGCGAAGATGGTCTACAGCAGCTCGCACGCGAAGAGGATCAGGCGCGTGATGTAGCCGTCGAAGTCCATCTGTTCCTCAGCCTCATCGCCCACTACGGTGTCGCCGCTGTAGTCTACGGCGAGGGCGGTCGTGGGTACGCAGAGGAGGGTGAGCAGGAAGAGCCACTTCGCCGCGCTGGGGGAGCTGGTCATGGTGTCACCTTGTCGGGAGGGTGGTCGCGTACTGAACCCTCGCCGCGCTGGGCGGGTTGAGCGCCGGTGAACTCGTTCGTGCGGTCGGGGGCGATGGATCGGTGGGGTGGGCGTGCCGCGCCGACCTCCCGCTACCGGTTGGCGCAACAATACCAAGGATCAAGGACCGGCTGGGGGGACCGGCACGGACGACGGCAAGACCAGCCGGAAGCCCCTGTCCCCAAACGAGTCTGAGGCACGGTTCCAGTCCCGGCGCGCGGAGCGTGCGCTTACGGCCCAACTGCGCCAGGAGCCGCCGCGTAGCACCCGGAGGTCGCCGCGGGCGGCAGATTCTGCCGACACCGGCGGCGATCCGCTGGTAGTGTAGGTCGGCCCCTCCTTCCCCGCAGGATCGACCGTCAACCCCGCGCGTCGGCTGGCATAGGCGTCCTCCGCATACCCGTCCAGGCACCACTCCCAGACGTTGCCGTGGACCTCGTGCAGGCCCCAGGGGTTCGCCAGCTTCTGCGCGACCGGTTGGGGGTGACCGCCGCTGTTCTCGTCGTACCACCCTACCCGCGCGAGGTCAGCCTTCTGGTTGCCGCTCCAGTACCGCGTGGTGGTCCCCGCCCGGCAGGCGATCTCCCACTCGGCCTCCTCCGGGAGCCGCGCCCCCACCCAGGCGGCGAACATCGTCGCGGCATGCCAGGTGACGTTGTAGACCGGCACCTGGGCCTGCGCCTCGCCCTTCGGCAGACGTCCGCGGAAGTCGTTCTGCGCCTGGGCGTGATCCGGGTCGAAGCGCAGGTACATCGCCCAGGTCACCGGCACGCCGAGCATCTGAAAAGGCGCCGTCAGCGTGACGTCGTGGACCGGCTTCTCACGGTCGGTCTCCTCGCTCCCCACCTTGTACGGCCCCAGGCGCTCGCCCTCGGGCGGGACGGTCTTCCACCACGCTCCCAGCAGCACACCTACGCTCTCCCGGTTCGCCGCCGGGATGTGGTCGAAGATCCGGCGCACCGTCTCCGCGGCGTCGCGGGCCGCGTCCACGCCCTCCGTCTTCTCCAGCCCCCGCAGCATCTCGCGGATCCAGTACAGGTCGTTGCCGTCCCGCGTCTCCCGCCGCAGGCGGTCCAGCAGCCGGACCGCCACGCCCGCGTCGCCCACCAGCGCCGGGATCTCCTGGATGATCGTCTGGCGCTCCTCCCAGCGGTCCCACCCGCGCTCCACCCCCAGCACGGCCAGCACGGTGTCCGAGCTCAGGCCCTCCGCCTCGGCCACCACACGCTGCAAGAGCGGGGCGTTGCCCTCGGCCGCCAGCCGCCGCACCAGCGCGTCGGCGGCGCCAGGGCCGACCAGCGCGCAGACCAGGGCCAGCACCTCGGACCAGCGCTCCGGCCGTTCCCGCGCCTCAGCCAGCACGCGGCCCAGCTCGCCCGCGGCGGGGGGCACGGACGCCGCGCGCGCCTGCCTCGCCGCGTCCTTCAGCACGCTGGCCGGGATCTCGCCCACGCCGTGGACGCCCAGGTCCCGCTCCAAGGCCACCGCCGCGAGGTGCTCGCGGAAGGTCCGGTGGGGGAAGGCGAAGGCCGGCGCGCCGTCGGCCGAGGAGGTGGTCGGGACCAGCAGGCCGGTGGTCTCAGCCAGCTCGGTGAGGAAGGCGCCTGGCCCACCCCAGAGCTCGCGAAGGTTGGCGCGGTGGCGCTCCTGCTCCTGGAGCGCGTCCAGCAGATCGGCGGTGCGGTAGACCTCCTCGCTGCGACCGTGCAGCTTCAACGCCGCATAGGCCAGCGCCTGCTTCGCCAGGTCGGGCTCGCGCAGGCGGCGCTGCGCGCGCTGGGGGTCCGACGCGCGGGTGAGCAGGATGGTGATGGCCTTGTCGTACAGCTCACCCCGGCGCTCGGGGATGTCCTCGCGCTCGCGCAGGAGCAGCGCGACCAGGGTGAGCAGCAGCGGGTTCTCGGCCAGCCGGCGCAGGCGGGCGGTGCTCTCCAGGCGGCTGAGCGCGCGGGCGACGCGGCCGGGGTCGTCCACCCAGACGTCGAGGAGCTGGCGTTGCTCCTCGCGACCGAGCGGACACAGCGCCAGCTCGGCGAAGTCCGGGCCGGGGCGCTGCCAGCCGATGGGGCGGCTGGCCAGCACCAGCGGGCTCTGGCCGGCCTCGGTGGCGGCGCGGCGCACGGCGGCCAGCCCGGCCTCGCGATCGGTGACCTCGTCCATGCCGTCGATCAGGACGACCGCGCGCCGCTGCTGAAGCGCCTCGCGGACGAGCGCCTCGGCGTTGGCTCCGTAGACGAGGGCGGCGCTCTGGGGCAGCGTGCCGCGCAGCTCCGAGACCTTGAGCAGCACCGGCAGGCGCTCGCCCTGCTCCAGGAGCACGAGCGCGGTGTGGCGGAGCAGCGTGGTCTTGCCGCCGCCGGGATCGCCGAGGACGGCCCAGCGGGCGGCGGGCGCGTCGGCGACCAGATCCTCCAGCTTGAAGCGGCCGGAGGGAAGGCCACATCCCTCGCCTTTGCGAGACAGCCAGCGCTTCATCCACGGGCGGGTGCGGCCGAAGGGGCCGTCCTCTCCTGCGCGATCCAGCTCGCCGGCCTCCGCGCTCAGCCGCACCTCGACGTAGACCTTGGAGAGCGCGCTCGGGCCGCCTGGGGCGCGGAAGACCTGGGCCAGGACGTCGGCGCGGGACATCAACTGCTGCTTGTAGTCGGCGAGCGGGTCGGGCGCGGAGGTGGTGGCGGGCTCCGGGTCGTCGGACGGAGGCTCGTCGGGCGCGGCGGGCTCAGCGGGGAGGCGCGGGCTGCGGCGCAGCGGGAGGGTGGCGACGCCGTTCGGCGCCTTCTGGTAGCGGTTCCGGTCGGGGATCCAGTCGTGGCCGTCCCAGACCCGGAAGTGGACGCGCGCCTCGCCGCGCCCGGGGTCGAGCTCCAGGAGCTGGTAGCTGTTGCTCCAGCTCGAGCCCGCGTAGCAGGCCCCGGCGGCGAGCTGCAGCACGTCTCGGTCGGGATCGCTGGCCAGCCGCGCCTTCTGCTGGTGCAGGTGGCCGTGCAGGATCACGCCGCAGCGGCGGCGGATCTCCTCCTCGCAGATCCCGCGGTCTTCCTCGGTCAGGTAGTCCCAGGGGTGGTGCAGCAGCGCGAGGCAGAGGTCCGCCTCGTCCGCCCCCGCGAGGACCTGGTGGCACTGCCAGCGGCTGAGCAGGAGCTGGCCGCGATCCTGGTCAGACGCCGCGAGCAGCGCTGAGTCGAAGCCAGCGAGGTGGACCTTCCAGGGGCCGAGATCGAGGGCCTTGGACCACCAGGGCGTCTGCAAGTCTGGGTGGAATTCGCGGGCGAAGTCCTGCCAGGCGGTCTTTCGTTCCAGGAGCAGGGCACGGCGGGCAGGGTTCCCGAGCAACGTCGCGCTCGCCTGCTGGGTGTCCTTGTGTCGCAGAAGACCGTCCGTGATCATCGTGGCGGTGTCGTCGATGGCGCTCCGATCCACGTCATGGTTCCCCGGAACCAGCCAGATCTGCGCCCGCTTCACCCCCGCCGCGGCCCGGAGCGGTCCGTCCAGCCACCTCAGCGCGGCGGCGTACTCGGTCGCGCGCCCCTTGTTCGCCACGTCCCCCGTCACCACCACGAGGTCGATGGCGCCTGCGCTCGTCCGAAGCAACGTCACGTCCTTCGCCAGCCGCTCCAGGACCGTACCCGCGTCCCAGGCTGTTTTTTCGTCGAAGTGCAGGTCCGACAGGTGCAGGACGCGCACGGGGCGCCAGGGCGACGCTGCCGGCGCAGGCACAGGCGCCGCGCTGGCTCGCGCGGTCGGCGGTGTC
>CAZKWG010000626.1:0-5034 GCA_964556105.1 uncultured Enterobacterales bacterium
TGCCCAGCCCCGGCGCCGCCCTCACCCTGCCCGTCGCCCCCGCCGCCCGCCGCAGCGTGAACATCCGCGGGCCCTGGGAGGCGACGATGGAGGGCGCCGTCACCGTCCGCGGTCGGCTGGACGGCGGCGACCCGAAGACGCTCGCCCTGAGCTGGAGACCCGCCGGCCCGCGCCCGCCGAAGCCCGTCGTGCTGCGCGCCGAGTCGATGAGCGCGCTGCGCCTGGACAGCGCCGGGCTGGAGGGGACGGCCCGCCTGGTCTGGCGTATCTCCAACGGAAGCGTCGATCAGGTGCGCTTCGCGCTGCCCTCCTCGGCCGGGGAGCTGCAGATCACCGGCGACGGCGTGCTGGACTTCGCGCGCGAGGGCGAGGCCGTCCGGGTGCGGCTGGCGCGCCCGACCAGCGACACGGTCTCGTTGCGGGTCAGCTACCGCGCGCCCCCGGCGGGCCGCGAGGCCTCAGACCTGCCCATCCCCTGGCCGGAGGCCAGTGATACAGCCGGTTACACCTCGCTCCTGCGCGCGGACGAGGCCCTCGTCGCCCCCAGCCCCGGCCCCACCGTCGAGGCCGTCAGCAGCCGCGCCCTCCCCGAGGCCGCCCGCGGGCTGGCCGAGGGCGACCTCATCGCCAGCTACCGACTCAGCGGGCAGGCTCCCCAGGTCCAGGCCCGCGTCGTCGTCTACAAGCCCATCGAGGGTCCGCCCACCGTCATCGACGAGGCCCGCTACGAGATCGCCACCGTGGACCACGGCCGCCTGCTCCTGCGCGCCCGCTACCAGGTGCGCAACGACCGCCGCCAGTTCCTGCGCCTGAGCGTGCCCGAGCAGCTCACCCTGGTCAGCGTCATGGTCGCTGGCCGCGCCGCCCAGGCCGCCCGCGACGAGGACGGCTACCTGCTCATCCCGCTGGAGAAGTCCGTCGAGACCCTGTCCGGCCTGGTGACGTTCCCCGTGGACATCACCTTTTACGGCGCCGAGGCGCCCTGGGCCGACGCGGGCGAGCGCGCCGTCACCACGCCCTCGGTCGATGCCCCTATCGCCTATGCCCGCTGGGAGCTGGTCCTGCCGCCGGAGTACAAGGCGCTGTCGGCGGAGGGCAACGTCACGCGCGTCGGCGCCTGGAGCCCCCGCGAGCGCGGCCTCAGCTACGGCCGCTCCTACGGCACCCCGCTGGTCGAGGACGGCGAGAACATGGAGGCCCGCGAGGAGCACGCGCAGAACCTCTGGAACCAGGCCTACAGCGCCTACAAGGAGGGGCGATACAACGAGTCCAAGGAGCTGCTCGACCTCTCGCTGGTCTATGACGAAAAAAATCAGGCCGCACAGTCGCTTCAGCGCAACGTGAACGTCCTGCTCGACACCAGCGGGTCCACCTCCACTGGAGAAGGGGCCTCCGCCCGCCGCGTCCGCGAGCTGGCCAGCGCGAAGACGGCCGACGTCGAGATCACGGCGGAGAACCTGCGCCAGCAGGCCGAGGAGGCCGAGCGCGCCGGCGACCTGGAGAGCGCAAAGAAGGCGTTGGAGGCGCTGGTCGTCGTCAGCGGTACGTTGGCCGGGGTGGAGCAGGCCGAGCGCATGGACCGCAAGGCGGCCTATCAGGAGGCGCAGACGAAGCTGGAGAAGCTGAAGAAACGGGATGAGAAGATCCAATACAAGCCAAGAACGGAGATCGACTACGCGCCGGAGGCCGTGGAGCGAAGCGACCTCTACCGCAGCGCCGCCCGCGAGAAGCGACAGGAGTCGATGGAATTCCTCAAGCAGATCATCGCCGAGCGCAACCCGCAGGGCGAGCAGCGCGCGGAGATGATGTTTCGTCTGGCGGAGATCTACGAGGAGGAGGGACAGGACACCGAGGACCCGGAGGAGGCGCGCGTCTGGATAGACAAGTCCGAGAAGCTCTACCGGATGATCGCCAGCTCCTACCCTCAGTATGCCCGCATCGACCTGGTCCAGGAGGCGCTGGCGCGCATCGAGGCGGAGTATCCGGAGTACGAGACCGGCGAGATCGCGGGCGACGAGCTGCCCATCGACGCGCTCCCCTTCGAGGATCTGCCGCTGGAGGACGGCCAGGCCATCGTCATCGCCGAGGACCAGCAGGCGCTGAACGAGGCGCTCTACGCGCTCGTGTTGGACCCGGACATCGCCGATCTGTTGACAGGCGCCGACCTGGTCTGGGACGGGGACGAGGATCTGCGGGTGGAGGTGGTGTTCGGCGGCTTCGGGGCCTACGGCTCCGGCATAGGCGGTGGCGGAACGGCCAGCGGTTATGGCGGAGGGGGCCGCGGCGGACACGGCAGGGTCAGCGCCGCTCCGCAGGCCGTCCCCATCCCCCGCGGCGGCCAGAGCCTGCTCTTCGAGGCGCGGCTGGTGCCGGAGGGCCAGGCGCTTCAGATCGTCCTGGGCTTCGAGCGCGAGCGGGCAGGGCGAAAGCGGAGATAGAATGACCAGCGAAGCGTCCGCTTCTACGGAGGAGCCCATGCTGATCCTGCTCATCGCCTGCGCCGCCACCGACAAGCTCCCCTCACCCGGGCCCGCGGACAGCGCCGCCGAGGGCTCCCCCTTCGACACCGCCATCGAGCAGGTCTTAGGCTCGGACGCGGCCGATCCCGTCTACGATCCGAGCGTGCTCCATCAGGTGGAGATCACGCTGGCCGAGGCCGACTGGGACGCGCTGCGCCTGCAGACGCGCAGCATCTACGACATGCTCATCGGCGACTGCATGGCCGCGCCCTGGGACAGCCCGTTCACCTGGTTCACCGCCGAGGTGACCATGGACGGCGCGTCCATGGGGACGGTGGGCGTGCGCAAGAAGGGCCTGATCGGCTCCGACTCGTGGAGCCGCCCCAGCCTGCGCATCGACGTGGACCACGTGACGGAGGGCGCACGCTTCTACGGGCTCGACAAGCTGGTGCTGAACAACAACAACCAGGACTGGAGTCGGATGCGCACCTGTCTGGCCCACCGCTTCTACGACGAGGCCGGGCTGGTGGCCCCGCGCTGCAGCCTGGCGCGGGTCGTCGTCAACGGCGAGGATCTCGGCATCTACGACAACACCGAGGCCATCGACGAGGATCTGGTCGAGCGCGTGCTGGGGGCCCCCCCGACGACGCTGTACGAGGGCCGCCTGAGCGACTTCCGCGAGGGCTGGCTGGGCACGTTCGAGGCCAAGAACGAGGAGAGCGACGGCGCGGATCTGGCGGCCGTGGTCGCGGCGCTGGAGCAGGACGACGCGGCGCTGGAGGCCGCCCTGGACGAGGTCCTGAACCTGGACACCTTCTTCACCTTCTGGGCGGCCGAGTCGTTCTCCGGCCACTGGGACAGCTACAACGGCAACACGAACAATTTCTATGTCTACGGCGACCCAGCCGACGGGCGGCTGCGCTTCATCGCCAGCGGCCCCGACGCCAGCTTCGACAGCCGCGAGCCCTTCGGCTCCGGCGCCCCCGTCTGGGTGGCGACCGCGTCCGCCCTGTCGAACCGACTCATCCAGATCCCCGACATGAAGGATCGGTACGAGACCGAGCTGCGCCGCCTGCTGGACGAGGTCTGGCAGGAGGATCTGGCCCTGGCCCGCATCGACGCCTGGGAGGCGCTGATCAGCGATGAGCTGAGCCGCGAGGAGCGCCGCGCCATCTCCAGCCTGGCCGAGATCGTCGCGGCGAAGGACGAAGACCTCGAAGAGCACCTCGGCGGGCGGGTCACGCTCAGCGCGCTGGCGGAGAGCGCCTGCCTGACCGAGGCCGGCAACGTCACCGTGGAATTCAGCACGACCTTCGGCACCTATCCCGACGGCGATCTCTTCAGTGGTGGCGAGGCCAGCACCACCTATGTCATCGGCGACGCCACCTATACCTCGCGGCAGGACGGCGTCAGCGTGGGCTGGTACGAGGAGGGCAGCGCGATCTTCCTGGTGATCAGCGAGATCGACGACGAGACCTGGCTGGCGCCCTACTTCATGTTGGACGCCTCCAGCCTGGTGGACGGCGCTGTGCTCACCCCAGGCGAGGAGACGGGCGTGGCCTACCTGCTGTACAACGCCCCCGACACCGGCGGAGAGTGGGCCGTCGCCGCCTATCTGGGGCTGGGCTCGCTGGTCTTCGAGGAGGCGGGGACGGAGGACGGCGCGATGGTCCGCGGCAGCCTGGAGACCAGCGTGCTGTCGGGGGAGTAGGCGGCCTCTTGAAGGTCTAAGGTCTGTTACTTCGCCGCCCCCTGCGAGTCCGCGTCCGCCAGCTTCTGCTCCAGCGCCTCGCCCAGCGCCAGCGTGCGCAGGTAGGCGGCGTCCACCGCGTCGGTGATCACCCCGCCAAAGCGGCCCTGCTTCAAGATCTGCAGCGCGCGGCTGGTGGTGCCGCCGGGGCTGGTGACCTCGTCGATCAGCTCCGACACGTGGGCGTCGCTCTGGCGGATCAGCTCGGCGGTGCCCAGCAGGGTGGCCAGCACGGTCTCGCGGGCGACGTGGCGGGGTTGGCCCACATAGGTCGCCGCCTCGAGCATGGCCTTGACGAACTCGGCGACGATGGCGGGGCCGGTGCCGTTCACCGCCGTCGCGCGGTCGACGTGCCCCTCGTCGTCCACCTCCAGCTCCTGGCCCATCACGCCCAGGATGGAGCGCACCCGCACCCGGTCCTCCGTCCGGGCGTCCGCGCTGGCGGCCCAGACGGTCATGCCCCGCCGGATTCGGCAGGGCAGGTTGGGCATGCAGCGCACCACCCGGTCGTGGACGAGCGCCCGCCGCAGCACCGACATCCGCGCCCCGGCGATGATGGAGATGACCAGGGCGTGCGCGGGGATCTGCCCGCTCAGCTCGCGCAGCACCGTGGGCAGGGTCTGCGGCTTCACCGAGAGCACGATCACGTCGCACTGCGCCGCCACCGCACGGTTGTTGTCCTGGCCCGCGACCACGCCGAAGCGCCCGCGCAGCTCCTCGGCGCGGGTCGGTCGCCGGTTGCTCACCAGGATGCGCTCCGGCCCCAGGACCCCCTCCTCGAGGAGCCCCGCGATCATCACCTCCGCCATCACGCCGCCGCCGATG
>CAZKWG010000627.1:0-5025 GCA_964556105.1 uncultured Enterobacterales bacterium
GGGCACCGCCGACATCCCCGGCGCGTCGCGCGCGTCCACGGGCACGACCTCGCCGGCGCGGGAGAAGCGGTAGACGCGGCCGGTGATCGCCCCGCGCGCGGAGAGAGCGCGCTCGCCGGTGTAGGTGAAGGAGACCGGGGGGCTCACCCGCGGCGGCGCCGCGGGCGGGGTCTCCAGGTGCAGGAGCGTCGGGTTCTGGGCGACGAGTCCCTTTCCACAGCAGGATCCCATTCAGTCCTCCTCAGGCGCGGGGTCCGACTCAACCCAGCTCGCTGGCGGGTTGAGCAGCCGGTTCACGAGGATCGCCCCCGTAGACAGGGCGGGCCAGCAGAGCAGGCGCGCCGCCGACCCCTCCGCGACCAGCAGCGCGAAGGGCGCCGCGACCCAGACGCTCACACAGTAGAAGCAACCCAACATCTTCCCGACCGTCCCCGAACCTGCCCAAAGGCGCAGCCGACGGAACAGGTCGAGAGGACCGTCCTCGGCGTGCAGCAGGCTGGAGAGCCGCCACACGCCGAGGGCGCCGACCCCGAAGAGGACGGGGTCGATGGACATCAGGGTCGCACGCCGAAGCCGGCGCTGGCCGTCCAGGTGCCTTGCAGCCCCTGGTTCTTCCCGTTGGTGGCGCGCCGGTTGCCCGAGACGGTCACTGAGACGATGCCGAAGCTCTGCCCGTGCAGCCAGGTGTCCCCGGCGGCGGGGGCGGCCGTCGCGAGCGAGCCGGTGGGCGCGCCCTCGTTGCCGAGCCCGTCACAGCTCGTGCTGGGCGCGACCGAGCCGAAGGCGGTGGGCGGCAGACCGGCGTCCAGGGTCACGGGGATGGACCAGGAGCCGGCCGGCGTGCAGCAGCTCACGCTCACCCCGTAGCTGTGCAGGAAGCCGGAGGCCTCGTGCGCGCGGAAGGTGAGGGTGAGCGGGCTGTCCGCCGAGGGCAGGGTGATCAGGTTGCAGACCCCCGGCGTCCCGGCCACCAGACCGGCGAAGTCCAGCTGCTCGATGCCGACATCGACGATGTCATTGTCGATGTAGAGGGTGACCTCGTCGCCGCCGACCTCCTGGCCGCTGGCGTTGAGGCCGTCCACGCGGATCCGGTAGGAGCCGGGGCCGCCGACCGCCTGCAAGGCGGAGGTGTCGAGGGTGAACAGCCGGAACCACTCGCTGGCCACCCAGGCGTTGTTCTGGGCGATGTTCAAGTAGGTGTTGTGGTTGGTCCCGTTGGTCGGCGCCTCGGTGCTGTAGCTGACGGCCTGGTTGGTGTACGGACCGATGGGGTCGCCCGCGTAGCCGGCCGTGAACAGGTTGGCGATGAGCAGCCGGCGCTCCGGCCCGTTCATGAAGCGCCACTCGCCCGCCGGATCGGTGGTCTTCCGCCAGCGCACCGCGAAGCGCGACACGTCCGTGGAGAAGCAGCCGACAAACTCCACGAAGCCCACCCAGGCGGCGCAGTCCGCCTGCCAGCCGCCGGGGATGTTGGTGCTGTGGGCGGTGATGCGGCCCTCGGGGCTGAGGTGGTTGGTCGCCGTCTCCAGGGTGGAGATGTCGCCGAGACGCTGAATGTTGCGCACGCCCTCGCAGGTGGCGGGGGAGGGGATCAGGCTCTGCGGGAAGCACAGATCGATGCGCTTGAGGGGCCCGACGTTCCAGCGTGGGTAGGACTCGTAGATGGAGGCGCTGGTGGGGCCGCCAGCGAGCACCTGGGCGATGATGTCGGGCAGGCCCGACACGGTGACGTTCTCCGCCTCCAGCAGGTCCAGGTTGTACTCGGCGCCGATCTCCTGGGCGGTGCGGCCGAAGCGGAAGATGTAGTTTCCGTAGGCGTCGGTGACGGCGACGCCGAGGGCCGTGCGCGCGCCGTCGCCCGCATAGGAGCCACCAGCCGCCTCGGTCATCGAGCGGTCATACTCCTGAAAGCGCAGGGCGTAGCCGGAGAGCTGCTCAGTGGCGCAGTAGCGCAGCACGGCCTCGGCTGCCCTGGTGATCTTGACGCGGTCGATCTCCAGCGCGGGCGAGCGCACCATGTTGGCCGAGACCGTGCGCCGCTCGCTGACCACGCGCGTCCCGTCGGCGAGGGCGGTGGTGCGGATGCGGGCGAAGCGGCGGCCGGGGATGCGCTGATCGCTGGCCAGCGGGATGGCCACGGGAGTGAAGCGTCGGGTCTGGAGGGCGTGCGGGTCGCGAGCTGCCGGCCTGGGCGCGCCGAGCTTCGTGAGCGCGTCGGCGACGGCGGGGATCTTCCAGGCGGCCTCCAGCCCCTCCAGGGTATCGATGACCAGCTCCGGCCAGCGCGAGCAGGGGTTGTACCAGCAGCGGCCGCGCCAGGCGGAGACGCTGCCGTAGATGACGTGATCGCTCGCCGACTGGGTGGTCCAACACTTCAGGACCAGATCGTTGAAGTCGCCGTCCCCCGCGGTGTCGTCCGTCTCGACGTCGAACTGTATCACGCCGCCGGAGAGGGTGGGGAACTTCAGGCGTTGGTGGCTGGGCTGCCAGCCGGCGCCGCTGTTGTGTTCGATGTGTACGGACCAGGAGTCCCCCGAGACGG
This sequence comes from uncultured Enterobacterales bacterium, assembly GCA_964556105.1. Lineage (GTDB taxonomy): Bacteria > Myxococcota_A > UBA796 > UBA796 > CAZKWG01 > CAZKWG01. The sequence continues at coordinate 2,543 of CAZKWG010000627.1, forward strand.
ACTGCGACCAGGGTGTCCCATCGAGGACCTGTGTGCAGTTTCCGCTGGTGGCGCCTTGAATCACGGCGCGCTGCTGCCAGGCGGCGGACTTGGACTTGAGCTCGACGGTCCACGAGCCCTGCATATGAACAGGAATTGGCATGTTTCCCCCGGGAGAGTCGGCATGCGACGGCAGCCGACCCAATAAAAAAGATAATCACGCCTCTCGGTTTGAGAACGCCCCACCACCACGATCGAGCGAGCGCCGATGGAGGGCCTGCCCGTCGCCGTGGGCGAGGAGCGGCTGGTCGTTTCTGTCCGCGGGGCGCGTCTCTGGCAGGTCACAGAGCCGGGATTTCGGTAGCGCAAGGTCTGGAACAACCCTTTGCCAAAGCCCCCTCGGCGAGGTTGGCGTAGTACCGCAGCAGGACCTCCCGGGAGGCGACGGCCCGCACCCTTCGGTCGGGCCCTGTCCCCTCGATGGAGAGCGCGCCCTCTCGCTCGAGCAGGGCCGCGGCGCGCTCGAGGCTCGGGTCCGCGTCCACCGGCCCGCCCGCGGCGCAGAGGCGCGCTCCGCGATCCCGCGCCGCGGCGGCCAGCGCCTGGGCCCGCGCGCGCAGCCCACCCCATGGCAGCGCCTCGGACAGCGGGCGCTCCACCAGGGCCGCCGCGAGCAGGGCGGTCGGCGTGAGCGCCGTGATGGCCCGGATCTGGGTCATGGCGTGGGCGCCCAGGGCCGCGATGGCGGCCTTTCGCTCCGACCCCTGCCCAGGCCGCGCGTAGCCGTGATCGGCGAGGAAGGAGGCCACGTCCACCGGCTCGCCGATCTGCACGTTCACGTAGCCGTGATCGTCGCGGCTCCACAGCAGGCGCGCCGCGGAGAGCAGGCTGTGCAGACCCTCGGCGCGCTTGGGCCGCCCCTCCAGCTCCGCGGTGACCGAGCGCGCCTCGAGCACCCGATCGTAGCCTACCGACATGGGGACCATCGTGAGCCCCGGGGCCGCGCCCGACACCGCCGCGTCCGCGGCGACCGAGAGCAGACCCAGCCGCGCGTCACCGACCCGACCCGTGCGCGTCCGGCCTCCCTCCAGGTAGATCTTGACGGCGTGCCCCTGTCGGTAGAGCTCGGTCAGGTACGCGCCCAGCACGGCGCCGTAGAGCCCTTCCAGCTTCTGGCTCCGGCGGATGAAGAAGGCGTTGCCGGTCCGCATGATCCAGGAGAGCGGGAAGAAGGCGAGGTTCTGGCCTGCGGCGACCGTGGGAGGCGCCAGGTCCCGCTCGATGAGCAGCTTCAGGATCAGCAGGTAGTCCAGGTGGCTGCGGTGGGCGGGCACCAGCACGAGCGGTCCCCGCGCGGCGGCGGCGCGCAGCCGCTCGATCCCCGCCTCGTCCACCTCGAAGCCGCGGAAGATCCGGCGCATGGCGACCATGACCACGCGGAGGGAGCGGTGCATGCTGACGGGCACCGGATCGGCCGCCATGGCGCTGTAGAGGCGGAGCGCCTCCCGCGGGTCCTCGGCGCCGACGGCCGCCTGGACCTGGGCGTCGGCCAGCACCCGCGCGCGGAGGGTCGAGGCCGGCAGGCGGACGGGGCCCGCCGCGGCCTGTCGCGCGGCGCGGATGCGCGCGTCGAGCTCGCCGGCCAGCTCTCCCCAGGAGCCCAGCGCGCTCGGATCAAGCGGCGCTCCCGCGAGCACCCGCACCCGGCCGCCCCGGCCCAGGGCGCCACGGATGGCGCGCAGGAGCCGGGGATCCTCGTCGTCCCCCACCCACCGGTCCAGGGCGCTGGGCGCCTCGCGGAAGGGCCAGGCGCCCCACAGCACGCTCAGGGGCACGATCTGCGCGCCCGCGGGGAGCGGAGGCGGCGGTCCGTCGAGCCAGATCAGCGCGTCTCCTCGCGCGCGAGGGAGCCCAGCGCGCCCGAGCGCCCGGTCGAGCGCCGGATGCTCCAGCCAGGAGAGCCGCGTCCGACGGAGCGCGTAGACGACCGGCCCGTGACGCGCGGCGTCCCGGATCCGCCGCTCCGCCGCAGGCGTCAGCGAGGGGAGCAGGCGCGCCGGGGTCTGGACCTGGAGGTCACCGTGGAGAATGGTCACCTCGGGTCTCCGTTGGGGAATTGACCACGTCCGAGCATAGCATGGGGCGCTGCCAGGGCTCGATCGAGCTTGTTCGGGGCGGTGGGTCGAAGAAGTTCGACCCTGGCCACCCCCCATGACGATGGCGCGGGCCGTGTCTATCTCCTGCCTCGTGAAGACCGACGCCCTCGATCCCGTCCTGCTCCGCCGCGCGCGCAAGGTGCTCTGGCCGCTCTATCGTTACCATCGGTTTGAAATTCTCGGGCTCGAGAATGTTCCAAGGACAGGAGCGGCGCTGCTGGTGGTCCACCACAGCCTGGCGACCTATGACGGCTTCATGCTGGGCGACGCGATCTATGCGGGGACGGGCCGGCTCCCGCGCGGGCTGGGGGACGACCGCATCTTCCAGATCCCCGGGCTGCGGGAGCT
>CAZKWG010000628.1:0-5022 GCA_964556105.1 uncultured Enterobacterales bacterium
CGGTCCAGCCGGCCCCCCCTCGACGACGCGCGCGGCGATCTCGCGCCAGGGCTCGGGCTCGCCGGTGTTGCCGAAGCAGAGGATCTCGAAGGCCTCTCGAAACGTGCGCAGGTGGTAGCGCCGCAGCTCGTCCGGCAGCTGCCTGGCGCGCAGCACGGCGCTCAACGCGGCGCCAGCCGAGGCGGCGAAGCGGCGGCCCCAGGTGTAGAAGACGCGCCCATAGTCTCTGGCGAACCAGCCCTCCCAGAGCCAGGCCGCGTCACGGTCGCGCTCCGGATCCGCCTTGTAGCGCCCGCGCCAGGCGCGACGCTCCAGCTGGTCGCGCTCCTCCCCGAGCCGGGCCAGCTCGCAGAGCGCCCAGATCTTCGCCTCTCGAGCGCTCGCGGGCTCCTCGGGGGAGAGCTGGGTCTCCAGCCACTCCCGCCAGACGTGGCCGGCGCGCACCGGGTCTCGGCGCGGAGGGGGAAGCCGCGCGGCCTGCACGCTCATCACCGCGGCGAAGCTCGCGCCGGAGGGGTGAAGCGGCTCCTCCAGCCGATCGAGCAGGGCGGAGAGCAGCGCGGGCGCGTCGGCGCAGCGCCAGGGGCCGAGCAGCGCCTGCGCGACGCCCGCATCCCCACCCTCCAGCCGGTGGAGCGCCCCCTCCGCGAGCGCGCGCGTCCGCGATCGGCGCGCCAGATAGTCCGGCCAGGACAAGAGCCGGCCGGTGGCCATCGCAGGGTTGGGGAGGGTCGCGGACATGCTGTAGCGCTAACGTGCGGCCAGCCCGCCAGGGTGCGTGAGACGCCCGGCTCCTCGGGAGGTGCTCACGCGAGAAAACTATATTTTATAGTTTATGCCGCCACCCTCACCGCGCCAGCCCCCGCCGCACCGCGGCCAGCCGCGCGCCAAAGCCCGGGAAGCTCTGCGCATGCACGGCCAGCGCGTCGGCCGCCGCCGCGCTGCGCAGGTGGGTGAGCAGGCGGCAGAGCAGCGGGTCCATGTCCGGTCCCCAGACGGCCGCCATCGCCTCGACCACGGGCACCGCGGGCGCGGCCTCCAGCGCGCAGGCGGCGGCCTCAGCGGCCTCCTCGACGAGCCCGCCGTGCAGCAGGGCCAGCGCGGGCTCGACCCGACCGGTCTCGGCGGAGAGCAGGATCAAGGCGCGGGCGTGGCCGGCGGTGGCGTGGACCTGGCAGGCCCAGGCCAGGGAGGGCAGCCCCTGAACCGCGCGCAGGTGCGTGAGGCCGGCGTCCTTGCCCTCCACCTTGGCGGAGAGCGCGACCAGCCAGCTCGCCGTGGGGTGGCGCGCCGCCGCGACCGCCAGGACCGCGAGACCTCGCTCGGGGCCGAGATCGATGAGGCGCCGGTAGAGCCCGGTGGGGCCGACCGCCTTCTCCAGCCGCGGCGCCAGGGCCAGCGCCGCGTCCACCGCACCGCCGCCGCGCAGGGCCTGCGGGCCGACCACCAGATCGACCAGGGCCACGAGATCGCGCTCGCCCAGCGCGGCGTACAGCGCGTCCACGGGCTGACCGAGCGCGATCATCTCGGCCAGCGCCTTGCGGATCTCGTAGAGATCGCGCCGGGGATCCAGCTCGGCGAGGCGCTCGAGCGTCACGCGCGCACCCCGCAGCGGGCCGGGAGCTGGTCGAGGGCGGGCGGCGTGGGCTCGAGGTGGGCCGGCACGCCGAGCACGGTCTCGACCTCGAGATCCAAGGTCAGCACGCCGGGCGTGCGCAGCGGGCGACCCTGGCCGCCGAGCAGCGGGTGCGGGGCCTCGGCCAGCGGCACCAGCCGGCCCTTCGTCAGGCCGAAGACCGCGCCCAGCCCCACGCCCGCGACGCCGACCCCGCCTTCGTCCTCGGCCACCAGCAGCAGGGTGAGGTCCGCGCCGCGCTCCGGGCCGAGCTCGTCCAGGGGCATCCCGAAGAGGGCCTCCCAGGAGCGCCAGAGCAGGGCGTGGCGATCCCCTGGACCAGCCGCGGCCTCGAGGATCACCTGCTCCAGGCGGCGGGCCGCGCGGTAGGCGCCGACCAGACCGCCCTGAACGCCCAGCCGCCCGACCCCCCAGAGGCGGGCGCGACCGGTGTCCAGCCTGACCCGGGCATGCCCCAGAAAGGGCGCGCGGGTGGGGTCACCGAGGAGCCAGGCAGGTACGGGCATCGCCTGACTCTATCGCGTCCGATCGCCGCTTGCGTCCCACAGCACACTACCTGGACGAGGAAGATACGTGCGGGAGCCTCTCCTCTGTGCCAACATCCCGAACACCTGTACCGGAGATGACGACATGCGCGCGTCCCTCGCCCTGCTCACCAGCATCGCCCTCCTGGTGCCCGGCTGTCCGGGCGACACGGACAAGGACGCGCAGCCCTGTCAGGGCGCGGCTGGCACCGCCGACGTCTGCGACGGCGTGGACAACGACTGCGACGGCGAGACGGACGAGGACGCCCCGGTGAGCCTCTGGTACGCCGACCAGGACGGCGACGGCTTCGGCGGCGCCGAGGACAGCGTGAGCGCCTGCGAGCCCCCCGAGGGCTACAAGGACGCCTCCGACGACTGTGACGACGACGACGCCACGATCTCGCCGGGCGCCAGCGAGGTCTGCGGCGGCCAGGACGAGGACTGCGACGGGCTGACCGACGACGATGACCCCAGCGTCAGCGGCCTGACGAGCTGGTTTCTCGACGAGGACGGGGACGGCTTCGGCGCGGGGCCGAGCTTCCGCTTCTGTGACCAGCCGGACGGATATGTCGATAATAGCATCGACTGTGACGACAGCGACAAGACCGTCCTCGACTCGCTCGTCTGGTACGCCGATCAGGACGCGGACGGCTACGGGGACCTCGGCTCCACGACGACGAGCTGCGAGACGCCCGACGGCTACGTGGACAACGCGCTCGACTGCGACGACCTCGCCGGCGACGTGAGCCCCGGCCTGGACGAGGTCTGCCTGGACGACCGCGACAACGACTGCGACGGCACGGACAACGGCTGCGTCCCCCTCGAGGGCGAGCTGAGCATCGACGACGCCGGCGCGCTGCTCAGCGGGGCGAACAGCTACTTCGGCTCCTCCCTGCGCAGCGCGGACACCGACGGGGACGGGCTGCCCGAGCTGGTCACCTCCGCGCCCTACGCCAGCAGCAACACCGGCACCGTCTACCTCCTCGAGGGCCTGGAGAGCGGCGGCTCCGGCACGGAGAGCCTGGCGACGGGGCAGGTCTTCGGGTCCTCGGACCACGGCTACCTGGGGTTTGGGATCGCCGACGGCGCCGACTATGACGGCGACGGCTACGACGACCTGGCGATCTTCAGCGCGGGCTCGAGCTATGTCCTCGGGGTCGATGGGCCGATCTCGGAGGGCGACAGCGTGGACCGCGCGTCCTTCGGCCTCTATGGCCTGAGCGGCAGCTCCTCGCTCAACCGCCGCTGGATCACGGGCGCCGACCTCGACAGCGACGGGGCGGCCTCGCTGCTGGTCGGCGACGCCTACTACACCAGCAGCTACACCTACGAGGGCCTGGTCTATGTGGTCCATGACCCGCTGAGCCTGGGCGAGCAGAAGCTGGGCGCCGTGGCCGCGGCGACCATCTACGCCAACGCCGAGTACGCCTACCTGGGCCAGGAGATCGCCCGCCTGGGCGATCTGGACGGCGACGGCCTCGAAGAGATCGGGCTCGGCTCGTACTATTACAGCTACGGGTACTCTTACAACGGGCTGTTGGGCATCTTCTCCGGGGACCTGAGCGGCACCGTCGCGCTGACCTCCGCCGACCTGCTCATCTTCGGCAGCGCGGCCTACCAGTACAGCGGCGGAGAGATCGCCTCGGCGGGCGACATCGACGGCGACGGACGCGACGACCTGGCGCTGAACGCCTACTATGACGCGAGCTTCACCGGGAGCAGCGTCGGCGCGGCCTATGTCTTCCTCTCTCCTCCGGGCGCCGGATCGGTCAGCACGGCGCGCGCCGACGTGGCCTTCTACAGCACCGCGAGCTCGAGCCGCTTCGCGCAGCAGCTCGCGGGCGCCGATCTGAACGGCGACGGCGCGAGCGACCTCGTGGCCGGCGACTACTCGGACGACAGCAATTACGGCTCCGCCTACCTGTTCTATGGACCGCTGGACAGCGGGAGCTACGCGGACAGCGTCGCCGACGCCCACATCGGCGGGAGCTCTTCACGCTCCTACCTTGGCTACGACGTGGCGAGCCCCGGCGACCTCGATCTGGACGGCTACGAAGAGCTGGCGATCAACGTCTACGGCGAGACCAGCGTGGGCGTCTTCTTCGGCGGCTCGTACTGAGCGCACGCCGCGCTCGACCAGACGAGGGAATGACCAGCCGAAAAAGCAGAGGGCCGGTTCAGCGAGCTGAACCGGCCTCTGTCTTACGTCAGGCCCAATGGAGTCGCTCCTCATGGAAGCGTGGGGTTGGGAACTCAGAACTTCCGTGGCGTTGATGCGCGCTGCGCTCGTTGCCACGCGACGACTCTTCAGAGTCTTCTGTTACGGCGACAGGCGCCGTGAGTTGGAATATGGGGTGATGTGTTCGCTCAGCAGGCGCTACCTGCGTGAGCCTTCGGCTCAGTGTCCAACGGGGGTCCTCCTTGGTATCTGACCAGGGTGGAGGAGTCAGGCCCGGGCGCGTTGGTCAGAGCGCGCGCACCCGGGCCGAAGTTGACGTGTCCAATGGAGTCTCTCCTTCTTGAACCCGGTGAGAGCACCGGTCTTCGGCTTGGGGGTGGTACACCAGGGATTCCCTTGGGAACCCCACCTTCTTGGGCTCGGAAGCGGTTTGTTTCTCGCTCCTTGTGATACCAGAATACCCACTGCGCAGAAGACGTCAACTGGCTTGTATGACAATTTTGAAACAGACCCGAATTTTTTTATGCGTAGATCTCGCGATCGATGATTGTGCAGGTTCCTTGCCCAAACCCAATGCACATCGTCAGCAGGCCATAGCGGGCGTCTCGCCGCTCGAGGGCGTTGAGCAGCGTGCACATCAGGCGCGCGCCCGAGGCGCCCAGCGGGTGGCCCAGCGCGATGGC
>CAZKWG010000629.1:0-5016 GCA_964556105.1 uncultured Enterobacterales bacterium
GTGCCCTGCAGCCCCAGGTCCTGCAGCTCCTCGAGCTCCGCCAGCGTGCGCCCCTCGGTGTGGGCGGTCAGCACCATCGCGCCCGCCGCCTGCTCCTCCGCCAGGGTGGTGGCGTCGTAGCCGTTGTACAGGGCGTCGGCCTCGTCCGGGTCCTCGCTGACGTGGCGGGCCAGCCCGACCGGCATCAGCTCGTCCTCGATGCCCGGCTGCCACTGCACGACGTGGCCGTCCTCGCAGATCACGCGGTTGGCGTACATCGCGCCGGCCTCGTCCAGGACGGGCTCGTCGCCCTCCTGGGCCTGGAAGAGCTCCTCGTAGGGGTGCCAGGCGGCGTAGGCGGGGTGGTCCGTCAGGAAGGCCACGTCCACCGCCGTGCGGCAGAGCCCCTCGCGAAGATCGGCCAGACACTCCGGGTTCTCCGCGCCCTCGCCGCCGTCGCAGGCGTCGTGCGACCAGGGCGAGTGCAGGTGGACGATGGCGCGGGCGGGGCGCAGGCCGCGGGTGTCGCCGATCTCCGCCGCCAGCGGGGGCAGCTCGGACGACCAGGGCACCGTCTCTGGCGCGGTGTCCAGGGGAGCGGGCGCGGGGTCGCGCCGACAGGCGAGGAGGAGAAGGAGCTTCATCGTCCCCTTTTATCGCGTCGGCGCCGCGATGACCACGCTGCGGCCGTCGCAGAGATTGTTGGAACCGCCCCCGCAGGGCCTTGTCTGATGGTGTGTACCTGAGACGCTCGACCCGGCTCCAGACGGTCGAGCGACCCAACCCCACCCAAGGGCTGGACGGCTCGCCGTCCGCTCGCTCTCCCTGCCGAGGTGCTCGATGTCCGACCTCCGTCTGCTCGCTCCCCCTGACGTCACGAACCGCGAAGAAGATGCGTTGGAGTTCCTTCTTCGCGCGCCCGAGTCCCAGCCCCGTGAGCACGAGATGGCGGTGCTCGAGGTCGGCCAGGTCTGGGGAGAGGTCCTGTTGGACGTGCAACACCACCTCTCGGGCAGCCCCGCCGTCCGCGTCGGCGAGGGCTCCGAGTGCTCCTTCTACGCCCCCGCAGACACGCTGCCGCAGGAGAAGTTCCCTCTCTTCAGTTGGGAGGAGGGCCGCTGGGTGGCCCGCGTCCTGCCGAGCTGGAGCGGCTTCGTCGAGCGCGCCGGCACGCGGCGTGCGCTGGGCGCCATCGCCAGCTCCGGGCTGATCAAGCCGGACGCGGACGGCTTCCTGCGCGTGCCCATCGAGGGCGAGACCTGCCTGGCGGTCGATCTGGGCAGCTCGCTCTTCGTCGCCCGCCTGGCCCGGCCCGACAGCCGCGTCCGCACCCCCTGGCGGAGCAAGATGGACACGCCGCTGATCGCCGCGATGATGTTGATCGGCTCGCTGGCCACCCTGCTGCTGCTGCTCATCGCCACCACCCCGCCCGCGCTGGCCAGCGACACCGTCCAGATCCCCGACCGCTACGTCGAGCTGATGCTGGACAAGCCGGAGATCCAGCCGGACATCCCGAAGCAGAAGAAGGAGACGCCGAAGGACGACGAGGGCGCGAAGGCGAAAAAGGAGGAGGGCAAGGCGGGCAAGCCCGACGCCAAACAGAAGGTGGCCAAGGGCGACAGGGTGCAGCTCAAGAAGCGTGAGATGGACCGCGAGATCGCCGAGACTTCCGGCGTGCTGGCGGCGATGCGCGAGGGCGCGGCCTCCGACGTCTTCGGCTCCTCGGCGCTGTCGAGCAGCCTGACCAGCGGCGTCGGCGGTCTGATCGGCGCCAAGGGCACGCAGATCGGCTCCGGTGGGCTGGGCAGCCGCGGCTCGGGTCTCGGCGGCGGCGGCTCGGCCGAGGGCATCGGCGGGCTGGGGACGAACGGCCGCGGCGGCGGCAAGAAGGGCTACGGCACGGAGAGCGGCGAGTTCGGCGGCTACACCGAGGGCAAGCTGAAGAGCATCGCTGGTGAGCCCATCCTGATCGGGAACATGGATCGCTCGCTCATCGACGCCGTCATCAAGCGCAACATGAACCAGATCCGCCACTGCTACCAGAAGCAGCTCTCGCAGAGCCACGACCTGGCGGGCAAGATCACGGTCAAGTTCGTGATCGCCAAGGACGGCACGGTGTCCAAGGCGGAGACCAAGCAGAGCACGATGGGCAACGCGGCCGTCGAGGGGTGCATCAACGACCGCTTCATGAAGTTCCAGTTCCCGGAGCCCAAGGGCGGCGGGATCGTCATCGTCAGCTACCCGTTCATGTTCTCGCCGAGCTAGTCAGACCGGGACCCGGTCCTCCGGAAAGAACCTCGCCCCGGACGCTGCCATCTCGCGCAGCGTCCGGCTCGGCGCATAGCGGTCGCCGACGCTCTTTACTAATTCATCTAGCTCTGCGACGACCCGCGCCGCGCCCTGGCGATCCACCCAGGAGAGCGGCCCGCCGGTCCCCGGGGCGAAGCCGATGCCGAAGATCGCGCCCACGTCGGCGTCGCGCGGCTGGTTCAGGATTCCGTCGTCCAGCGCGCGGCCCACCTCCGCCACCTGCGCGAGCAGCAGCCGGCGGCCGAGCTGCTCCACGGTGGCCTGCTGGCGCGGCGCGCTGACCAGCTCGCCCAGGCCCGACCAGAGCCCCTGGCGTTTGCTCTCGCTGTAGACGTAGAAGCCGGCGCCCTCGGCCCGGCCCAGACGACCGGCGGCGACCAGGGCCTGCACCAGCCGCGCCCCGGGCACATCGACCTCGCCCCGCCAGGCGCGGGCCTGTTCGAAGGCGTGGGCGGCGAGGCGCAGGGTGACCTCGTCGAAGACCTGCAGCGGCGGCACGACCATGCCGGCCACGCGGGCGGCGTACTCCACCAGGACCGGATCATGGCCCTCGGCGACGAGGCTGGCGCCCTCCAGGATATAGGCGGAGAAGACGCGGGTGGTATAGAAGCCGTACCCGTCGTTCACCACGATGGGCAGCTTCCCAATCCTCTTGCAGAAGGCCAGGGCGCGCGCCACGGTCTGGGTGTCGGTGCCCGCGCCGCGGATGATCTCCAGGAGCGGCATCTGCTCGACGGGCGAGAAGAAGTGCAGACCGATGAAGCGCTCGGGCGCGGCGGCGGCCTGGGCGAGATCGGTGATCGGCAGGGCCGAGGTGTTGGACGCGAAGATGGCGCCCGGGGCCAGCAGCGGCTCGACCTCGCGGATGACCCGGTACTTGACGCTCATGTTCTCGACGACCGCCTCGATGACCAGATCCGCGCCGCGCAGGGGCTCCAGCTCGAGCGTGCCCGTGACGCGGGCGAGGATGGCCTGCCGACCGGCCTCGTCCAGGTGGCGCTGGCGCTCGGCGACCTGGGCGCGGACGTGGGCGATCCCGCGATCGAGGGCGCCCTGGTCGATGTCCTTCAGCACCACCGTGTACCCGCTGGCGGCGCAGAGGTAAGCGAGCCCGCCGCCCATCATGCCGGCCCCGAGGATGGCGACCTTCTCGACGGCGTCCGCCTCGGCTTTGGGGAGGCCGAGCTGCTTCTCGGCGGCGTTGCGGAAGAACCAGATGGTCCGGATCATGTCCTTGGCCTGGGGGCCGGTGGCGACGCGGGCGAAGGCGCGCGCCTCGACCTCCATGCCGCGGTCGAAGGAGAGTCGCAGCCCGTCCTGTACGACGGCGACCAGCTCCTCCGGGGCGCGGAAGGCGCCCGCGGTCTTCTTGTAGAGCATGGCGCAGGCGGCGATGAAGATCTGGCGGGCGTCGGCGCTCTTCGGGTCGATCCCGGGGGGCGCCTGTCCACGATCCCAGGGCTGCTTCGCCCCCTTGTTCGCCCGGATCCAGGCGATGGCCTTCTGACGGACCTGCTCCGCGCTGGCCGCGAGGTCATCGACCAGGCCAAGGGCCTTCGCCTTGGGCGCGCGGACGATCTTGCCCTGGGCCATCAGCTCCAGCGCGGCCTGCACGCCGATCAGCCGCGGCAGACGCTGGGTCCCGCCGGCGCCGGGGATGACGCCCAGGCTGACCTCGGGCAGGCCGAGCTGAACGCGCGCGTCGTCCAGCGCGATCCGGTGGTGGGCCGCCAGGGCCAGCTCGTAGCCGCCGCCCAGCGCCGAGCCGGTGAGCGCGGCGACCACGGGCAGGCCGCAGGTCTCGAGCTTGCGGTAGAGGGCGCCGAGCTGGCGGACGGCGTCATAGAGGCGGGCCGGGTCCGTCTCCAGGTAGAGCGCGTCGAGATCGGCGCCCACGCAGAAGTCCTTGTGGCCGCTGGCCAGGATGATGCCGCTGGCCTGGCCGCTCGCGAGCACGCCGTCGAGGGCGTCGCGCAGGCCCGCGCCGAACGCGCCGTTGACCTTGTTGGCGCGCCCCTCCATGGCCAGCGTGATGGTGGCGATGCCGTCCACGATCTCGAAGGTGATCCCGTTGCTTCCGTTCATGTCACACCCGCTCGATGATCGTGGCGATGCCCATTCCCCCGCCGATGCACAGCGTGACCAGGGCCGTGCTCTGGTCGCGCTCCTCCAGCGCGTCCAGCGCCGTCGCCAGCAGCACCGCGCCCGTCGCCCCCAGCGGGTGGCCCAGGGCGATGGCGCCGCCGTTGACGTTGATCCGATCCGCGTCCAGCCCGAAGTGTCGCATGTAGATCAGCGGGACGACGGCGAAGGCCTCGTTGACCTCGAACAGATCGATGTCCGAGGCCTTCATTCCGGCCTTCTTGAGCACCTTCTCGCTGGCCGGCATGGGCCCGGTCAGCATGACGTAGGGCTCGGCGCCCACCACCGCCATCGCCTTGACCCGCGCCCGCGGCGTGAGCCCCAGCGCCCGCCCCTTCTCCGGGCTGGCGACGAGGATCGCCGCGGCGCCGTCCACGATCCCTGAGGAATTTCCCGCCGTGTGGACGTGGTTGACCCGGTCCACCGCCGGATAGGCCCGCCGGATCAGGCTGTCCAGGCCAAACGTGCGGCCCATCATGTCGAAGGAGGGCTTGAGCTTCCCGAGCGCCGCCGCCGAGCTGTCGGCCCGCGGCAGCTCGTCCCGGTCGAGCACCATGAGCCCGCCCTGGTCGCGCACCGGCACCA
>CAZKWG010000630.1:0-5000 GCA_964556105.1 uncultured Enterobacterales bacterium
GCGAGGCGCCCTGGTCATCGAAGCCGAAGTCCACGTCCGCGCTGGACTCGTCGGCGATCTCCTCGTCCACGACGTCCGAGGCCTCGATCGCGGCCTCCAGCTCGTCTTCCGTGGAGCCGACCACGACCTGGCCCTGCGTGCTGAGGATCTCGGAGAGGTCCTCTCGAACGCCGCGCACGACGCTGTCGTCGTCCGGGATGGCCGTCTGCTGCGAGCTGGGCGCCGCGCCGGCGACCACGCCGACGACCGCCGAGGTCTGAGGACCGGCGACGGGCGAGAGGCTCTGCGAGATCTCCGGCTTCGCGGGCTCCTCGAAGGGGTCCTCGTCCGAAACACCCAGATCGACCTCGATCTCCTGCTCCGCCTCGGGCTCCGCGGCGATCTCCGGCTCAGGCTCAGGCTCAGGCTCAGGCTCGGGCGCCGCGACCTGCGCGGGGGCCTCCACCGACCCGGACCGACCGTCCGGCTGCCCGGCCGAGGCGGCGAGATCGACCCAGCGACCGAGACCGGCGTTCAGCTCGGCCATCTCGGCCTCGAGCGCGGACAGCCGACCGTCGGCCTCACCCATGCTCGAGCGGAACTCCGCGGTCAGCGCGTCGAACTCGTCCTGCTCGAGCTCGCCGATGGCGAGCCGAAGCTCGAGCTCCTCGATCTGCTCCTGAACGGAGCCCTTGGAGCTCGCCACGCCGTCGCGCTCCGCCTGGAGCGTGGCGATGGCCCTCTCGATCTCGGGGACGATCGGAAGAATCTCGGCCGAGACCTCGGCGGCCTTGATCGAGTGATCGCTGATCACCCGCTCGACGACCGAGGAAGAGAACTTCGTGACCTGGCTGCGAGCGCGCTCGATATATCCGCGATGGCGGGCGTAGCGTTCGACCAGGTCGTTGAGCTTGAGAAGCGCTTCCTGTTGCATCTGGGGGCAGCTCCTGAGATCAGGCGAGGCGGCGGGATGAGGGTCTGGTCGATTCCTGGACACGGCCGCGTGTTTCGCTCTGTTATTTAATGCCGAGGGTTCCTGTCAACCCTCGTAGGGCAGGCAGTGAGTGGGCGCCTGTAGAATCTGCCGTGGCCTCCCGCCACGGGCAGCGCGCGACGCGAGAATAGCGAACTACAAGCGCCTTGGGCAGCCGCGCGCGATCGAGATTGTGCGCCAGTCCTGTCCCCGCCTTCATCGCCAATTCTTTTCGCTCAACCAAAATACCCGCCGTGGGTCTCGTCGAGGTTCTCGAAGCGCGTGAACTCGCCTTCGAAGAAGAGCCTCGCGGTCCCGGTAGGTCCGTTGCGCTGCTTGGCGACGATGACCTCGGCGATGTTTTTGTCCGGGCTGTCCTTGTTGTAGTACTCGTCCCGGTAGATGAACATGATGATGTCGGCGTCCTGCTCGATGGCGCCAGACTCACGGAGGTCGCTGAGCAGCGGGCGCTTGTCGGTGCGCTGCTCGACGCCGCGGTTGAGCTGCGACAGCCCGATGACCGTGATGTCCAGCTCCTTGGCGAGGGCCTTGAGGCCTCGGCTCGACGCGCTGACCTGCTGCTCGCGCGAGACCTTCGAGTCACCGCCCATCAGGCCGATGTAGTCCACGACGATGACGGCGAGGTTCGGGTGCTCGGCCTTGAGGCGCCGCGCCTTGCTGCGCACCTGCGTGGGCGTCAGGCCAGGCGTGTCGTCGATGAAGATCTGCAGGCGGCTGAGCGACTCGTGCGCCTCGTTCAGCCTGGGCCAGTCCTGATCGCGGCTGAGCATGCCGACGCGCACCTTGCTCATGCTCACGCGCGCCTCGGCGCAGAGGAGGCGGGTGGCCAGCTGGCCGCGGCTCATCTCCAGCGAGAACACGCCGACGGCATGCCCGTGATGCGCGGCGTTCTGGCAAAAGTTGAGCGCCAGCGCGGTCTTGCCCATCGCGGGGCGGGCGGCCAGAATGATGAGGTCGGAGCGCTGCATCCCGGCCAGCATCTTGTCGAGATCGCGGTAGCCAGTGGTCGTGCCGGTGACCTCGCCCCGCTGGTCGGCCAGCTTCTTGATCCGGCCGTACTCGACGTCCACCACGCTGCCCAGCGACCACCAGTCCTGGTTGGTGCGCTCCTGCGTGACCGAGAACACGGTGGACTCGGCGAAGTCCAGCAGCTCGGGCAGCTCGTCATCGCCGGTGTAGACGCGGTTGGCGATGTCCTGCGCGCCGACGATGAGACGCCGGCGAAGCGCGCGATCGCGCACCACGCCAGCGTAGTACTCGATGTTCTCGGTGCTCGGGACGCTGTCAGGGAGCGAGCTGACGTACGCCAGCCCGCCGAACTCGTCCGCGCGGTTGGCGGAGACGATGCGCTCGACCACCGCGACCATCTCGGTGGGCTCACCTCGCTCCGCCATCTCGAGCATGAGACGGAAGAGCTTCTTGTGCGCCTCTCGGTAGAAGTCGTCCGGAGTGATCAGCTCCGCCATGGAGATGACCCGCTCCGGATCGAGCATCAACCCGCCGAGCACAGCTCGCTCGGCCTCGAGGCTCTGGGGCAGAGCGCGTCCTTCCTCCACTGCCCCCTCCTCGCGCTCAGCCCGCGATCACGTACACCTTGATGGTGGCCGAGACGTCCTTGGCCAGCTTGACGGTGACCGAGTGCGCACCGATATGCCGAATGGGATCGGCGAGATCGATGTGCTTGCGGTCCACGTTCAGCCCCTCGGACGCGAGCGCCTCGGCGATGTCGCGGTTGCTGACAGAGCCGAAGAGCTTGCCCTCGTCGCCCACCTGGCGACGGATCGTCACCGCGGAGGCGCTGAGCTTCGAGGCCAGCGAGCGGGCGGCGGCCAGCTCACGAGCGGCCCGATCGGCCGCGAGGCGCTTCTGGTGCTCCAGCCGAGCGGTGTTGCGCTCATCCGCGATGGCCGCGAGGCCCCGCGGGATGAGGAAGTTCCGCCCGTAGCCGTCCCGTACGCGCACCACGTCTCCGACCTTGCCCAGGTTGGCGACGTCCTGCTGAAGGATGAGTTTCATGGTCGGCTCCTACTCCGCCGCGACGAACGGCAGGAAGGCAAGCTGACGCGCACGCTTGATGGCGACGGCCATCTCACGCTGGTGCTTGGCGCAGTTGCCAGAGATACGACGAGGCACGATCTTGCCACCTTCGGTGATGAAGTACCGAAGGAGCTTGGGATCCTTGTAGTCGATGAGAATGTTCTTGTCGGCGCAGAAACGGCAGACCTTACGGCGGCCGGCGCGGCGGTTGCGGTTGTTCATAGGTTCCTCCACGCGCATGCGGGTACTCAGTCCTCGTCTCCGCCGTCCTGCTCGGCGTCGCCCGGATCGACGACGTCCTCAGCCTCCATGTCCTCGTCGTCCGGCTGGGCGGCCCGCTGCTCGGCCCGCTTGCGCTGACGCTCGATGGCGATGGCGCGGCGCTCTTCCGTGTCCACGTCCGTCCCGTTCCGCACGGTGAGGAAGCGAACGACCGAGTCTTCGTTGCGCATGTTGCGCTCGAGCTCAGCGATGATGTCCGCAGGGCCGACGTAGTTCAGCAGCACGTAGATGCCGTAGTGGTGCTTGCCGATCGGGTAGGACAGCTTGCGCCGGCCCATGTCGTCGCGCACCAGCAGAGAGCCCTGGCGGGCCTCGATGATGCCCTGGAACTTCTCCTGGAGGCGCGTGACATCGGCCTCCAGCACGTCCGGCTGGACGATATAAGTCGTCTCGTATTCGTGGTTGATCATGTCTGCTCGAGTCCTCCACTCGGACGAATTGGGGGGATCGGGATCCCCCGAGGAGGCGGATGAGGCGGTTGAACTGCTCAGCTCGCGCTCATCCTGACGGTGGGTGCCGGCGCTGATGTCCGGCTGTTGAAGGTGTTCATCGCAGCGGCGAGCCCCTCGGTCAGAGTGGCCTCCACCGCGTCACAGGCGCTCTCGAGGATCGACGGGAGCTGCTTGGACTCCTCGTCGGTCCAGCTCCCGAGCACATAGTCCGCGGTGTCCCAGCCCTCTGGAGGCCGGCTGACGCCCACGCGCACGCGGCCGAAGGCCGGACCGAGGTGTCGGGAGAGATCACGGAGGCCGTTATGACCGCCGTGCCCGCCGCCAGACTTCAGCCGCACCACGCCGAAGGGAAGGTCGACCTCATCATGGACGACCAGCACATCTTCGGCGTTCAGCTTGTAGAAGTCCATCAGCGCGCGCGTCGGTTGTCCAGAGAGGTTCATGAACGACTGGGGCCGGACGAGGACGACCGGGACATCGCGGACACGGCCGTCACCCACGAGGGCGTTCGACTGCGTGCGACGGCTGGGGTCGATGCCCCAGCGCTCACCAAGGCGCTCGACCACGAGGAACCCGGCGTTGTGCCGCGTCCGCGTGTACTTGCGCCCCGGATTGCCCAGCCCGACCAGCATCTTCACCGATCAGGCCCCTTTGCCCGGAGCGGCTTCCTCACGCTTGCCCTGAACCTCGACCACCGCGTAGTCGCGGCGGTAGACGTAGGTGCAACCCGCGGGCGCCTCGAGCTGGCTGATCTTGAGGGACTGCCCGATCTCCAGCGGCGTCACGTCGGCGTTGACCGTGGCGGGGATGTCCGAGGGCTTGCACCGCACGTCCACGCGACGGATGTGGACGGCGAGCTGACCGCCGACGCGCGTACCGGCCGCGCGGCCCGAGGTCGTGAACGGCACGGAGAAGACGAGCTCGACCGAAGGATCGACCTCGTAGAAGTCCACGTGCTCGATCGCCTGCGAGACCGGGTGCCGCTGCACGTCCTTGACGATGCAGGTGCGGCTCGAGCCGTCGGCAAACTCCAGCGCCACCAGCGTGTTCGGGTTCTTCGAGGAGGTGAACCCGACCTCGAGCGCGTGGGGGTCGATGGACAGGGCGGTCGCGGCGGCGCCTGCGGTGTAGACCACGGCGGGCACCTGCCCCGTGGCGCGCAGCTTCCGAGCCGCGCCCTTGCCCCGCCGATCGCGGAGGGAGGCGGTCATGCTGATCGTAGCCATTGCTGCTCCTGGAGACTTCTGCGCGAGGGG
>CAZKWG010000631.1:0-4999 GCA_964556105.1 uncultured Enterobacterales bacterium
GCGTGGTCGGGTGACCACCACAGGTCCAGGCTCCACCACTCACCAAGGCAGTACCAGTCCTGCTCACTATAGTGGAGCCTGAAGTTGCCCCGACTCAGTCGACCCACTCCGAGTGCTCGCGACGCACCTGGCAGCCCGGCGCCACGCGCAGAGTACTCGTTCCCCTCCCCGAGGGTTTCAACTTCGGGGAGGGGGACAGAGTACTTCTGGAATCGGCGACGGGCTGAGAGTCGCGGCAGCCTGCTTGAGATCCATCAGCGGGACGGAGTACTCGGTGAAGGCGAGGACATCGCGGAAGCGGATGTGGGAGCGGGGCCTCTTCTGGTTGGGGTCCCAGCCAATAGGGTAGCCGATCGGCTCATGTTCACATTCGACGATCCCGCGTATCCGGGGGATCGAGTAGTACGCCTCATCGCCGGCAGAGGGAAAAAACGGCTGTTCCAGCATGTCCTTGACGGAGCCGATCACCCCTCCGCGCATGCAGTGGACCAGCACGACCATCAGGCTGGAGCCCCGCCACTCCTGATCCGAGAGGACGACGACGATGCGCGCCTTCGCGCGGCTCAGCGCGACGTTCAACAGGCGCCACGTATCTGGCTTTTTGAGGAAGGCCGTGCTCTCGAAGGTGCTGTCGAAGACGATGGTGTGGCGCTCGCCGCCCTGAGCCCGGTGAACCGTGCTGACCTGCACATCCCTTCGGTCGCGCGCCCTCAACTGGCGTTGGATCCCGAAGCGCTGGGAGCGGAAGGGAGACAGGACGAGGATTTCGCGCTGCGGAGTGCCAGCACGGACGAGCTGCTCTACACATTGAACGACCCACTCCGCGGAGGTGGGGCGGTGCGCACTCCCGATTCTGTGGTCCCACCTTCCTGACTCTTGGACGAACTCGACCACTGCGCGCTGCTCGCCCAGCCAGTTCGTCGCCGGGACCCTCCTCTCGTTGTTCCAGCGCCCATCCTGGGCCTCCTTCTCCGCGACGGTCAGCGCCCCCCCGTAGAAGAGCCTGGAGATGAGCCCGCAGATCTCCGCGGCCATGCGGCTCTGCTCAACCAATTGCACGGTCCGCGATGGGATCTTCCCCACGAACGGAGACCGGCCGAGCCAGTCCTTCACGCCCTGGTTCTCCGACTGGATGATCGGCGCCAGCTGGCAGGGGTCTCCCGCGAAGAGGACGCGCTTGCCGAGCATGCCGATCGCGGCCGCCGTCGCCAGCCCAATCTGGCTGGACTCGTCCATGACGACGTAGGTGAGGCGTGCCGACGGGTCTCGCAGGGCCTCGTGCTCGAACAACGCGCGCGTGGCCGTCATGGCCAGAAGGCGGGAGTCCTTCATCAGCGCCTGGAGGCTCTCCTGGACCTTGGCGCGGAGCTCGTCACGCTTCTTCCTCCACTTCTCATAGGCCTCAACCGGCTCTACCGGAGGCTTGTCGCGCTCGTGAGCGGCGAGCTGCTCCAAGAGCGCCTCGTCCGCTTTGGGGATCAGGTGCTGGCGTCCCTGATAGTGGGCAGCTTGAAAGCGTGTGCCGATCCGCTTGACCTTGTTCCGTGCCTCGGCGGCCTTGGTTCTGAGGTCTTGACTTCCCTGGGTGGTCAGCACCTCCAGCGCCTCATCCAGCGCCACGATGGCCTGGTCCACGGCCACGTTCGTCGGCCCGATCAGGAGCACACGCGAATCACGGGTGCCCACCAACAGCGTGGCGAGCATACGACCCAGCGTGTACGTCTTCCCCGTTCCCGGAGGACCCCATAGCCATCCGAGGTCAGCTTTCAGGAGTTTCATCGCGTCGCGTTGCCTTGCCCGCAACGATTCACGGAAGGCCGGAGGGGTCGACGGGGCGGATTGCTCGTCGCAGGGGGCAGGACTCACAATTCGCCTGAGGCACTCCCTGCACAATTCACCTTGCCCTTTCCATACCTCCAGGAGCCCGGCCAGAAAGTCGGGCGCGTAGATCCGAAAGTAGGCGCCCTCCTCGGGCGGCGGTCCGGTGAGAAAGCGCAGATGAACCGTGCTGTTCTCCGTATCGACGGCCAGGACATCTGCTGTGCCGCCACCTTCTCCTTCTCGCGAGGTCCACCATGCCCGCGCTCCTTCCAGGCTCTCATCCAGGGGGGCTCGATGGCCGCGACTCTTCGGCTGGACCTCAAAGCTCCAGATCGGGTCGTGGTCCTCGCGGTGCAATACCTCCAGCTCGATATACTCGGGGATCTCGCTCTTCTCTTTGGCAATAGCGGTCACCACTTCTACGACGTTCGGGACGATCATCTCTCCTCCTCCAGATGCGCAGCCCTCATCGTCTTCCACGGCTCCCACCTCGAGAACCGCCCAGAACAACGTCCCGCGTGTAGCTGCACCCAGTCCTGTCGTGCTTCCACTTGGAACAACCCCAAAATTCCGTCCCCTTGGTCCGGTTCTGGCGCTTCACGAGCATCCCGTCCCTGCACTGGGGGCAGACCTCCTCGCGTCCGGCGCAGCCCTTCCGGCTACACTGGTAGACTATGCCCTGCAGGACCAGGGCACCCTCCTGGCAGACGGCGCAGACGCGGGCCGACCCTTCGCAGTAGGGGTAGTCCACGCACCCCCAGAACGGTGCCCCCGTCTTGGAATTCGCCCGCCGAACGAGGCTCCCCTTGCAGTCTGGGCACACCACCCGGTCCGCCCAGTCGGGCGGTCCCTCCACAAGACCGGCGTACTCCCGTCCGAGCAGCTCCTCCACGAACGTCGATCGCTGTGTCTCGCGCGTGAGGATGAACACCCGGTGTCGGGCGCGGGTGAGCGCGACGTAGAACAACCGCCGCTCCTCGGCATGCTCGTGGGCGTCCGGCTCGGCGAGGACAAGAGAGAGCAGCGGATCGTCGGCGATCTCGCTGGGGAAGCCGAAGCGTCCTGAATTCGCCTCCACGATGATCACGTAGTCGGCTTGGAGACCCTTGGCGCGGTGGACGGTCAGGAACTCGATCTTCAGCCTTGGGAAGCCGTCGGACAGCGTGCTCAGCTCCGCGCCGCGCAGGCTGAAGTTGTATCGGCCGAGCAGGTAGACGGAGGCGGTGGCCTCCTCTCGCACCTCCGCGGCGATCCGCGCAAGGATGCCCCGGATGTCCTGGACCGTGGCCCGGACCGCGCCGCCGTCCGCGTCGGCTGGGGCCTTCGAGATGGGCAGCACCACCACCGCGGGCCGCCCCTCTTCGCGGGGGGAGCTCAGGGTCTTTCGGAGCTGGGCAGGGTTCTTCTGGACGAATCTCGCGCTGACTTGCAGGAGGCGCCGACCGAAGCGGAAGCTCTCGTCGAGGTCCACCGAGGCGGTGTAGCCGAAGTGATCCTGGAAGCGCGTCATGTGAGCAATGTCGGATCCGGCGAACCGGTAGATGGACTGCCAGTCGTCGCCCACGCAGGTCAACCGCCGGTCGGGCATCTGGTCGAGGAGGGCGCTCAGAAGGCGTGCCCGTCCGCGCGAGGTGTCCTGGAACTCATCGACGATGATGTACCGGTAGGGGGAGCGGAAGCGCCCAGACTCCACTAGGTCGGCGGCCCGCCCGATCATGTCCTGGAAGTCGATGGCCTTCTCTTCGCGGAGCGCCGCCTCATAGACCTGATAGATGTGCTCAAAGACGGCGAGGAAGCTGCGCGTCCGATGCGGGTCGGCGGGAGCCTCGACGGACCGCAGCTCGGCGAGCGTCCGCCGCCCCTCCTTGAAGTGCTGGAGGAAGGTCGTGACGAGCTTTGCGAGCAAGGAGATGACGCTCCGCTGGTCCGCAGCGGCCTCGATCTCTTCCGCGGGTCGGGCCTGCGGGACCACACCAACCGCAGCGAGGCGCTCCGCCAGGCGCTCGGTGAGCTTCCCCTCCTGGCGGTCGTAGGAGAAGGTCTCCACCAGGCGGGTGCGATAGCGGCGGTGGGTGGCGCGCTTCCACTCCATCCCAGCGCGGTAGGACGCCGCGTCGATCCAGGGCGCCGTCTTCCCGTTCCTATCCACGCCGAAGTGCTCGATGTAGACGCCGGACTCCACGAGGTAGAAGTCGGGCCGATACTGCCGGTGCTCGGGGCTGGCCAGGTTGTGCTCATAGTCGCGCTCATACTCGTACTCGATGCCGTGGAGGAACAGCCAGTCGGCGACGACGCACTCCTCCAGGCTGCGCACCTGGTCGCCCTTCATCGACCGGATGTCCGCGCCCTTCAGCCACCGGATGTACGCGTGCTTATCGGTGAATTCGTCGGGCGGCCGGAACGGGCGTAGATACTCCACGAGGTGCCGGACAAGCACGTCCCGCCACCGGGCGAGCGACAGCATCGCGCGGATCGTCTTCTCGATGAAGGCCCCCGGCTCTTCGCTGCGCTCGGCGAGCCGGCTGATCGTTGGGCGCGCACCTTCTGCCCGGCCGATGATGCCCATCCCGAGCGCATGGAACGTAGAGGCGGTGAGATCGACGCCGACCCGCGCCTTGACCCGCTCCTGGATCTCGGCGGCAGCGGCCTTGTTGTAGGCCAGCAGCAGGACCTCAGCGGGCCGGATGCCCAGGCGCTGGACGACATAGGCGACCTTCGCCACGACCACGCTGGTCTTTCCGGTCCCGGCCCCGGCGACGACGAGGGTGTTGTCCTCGTCGGTAATGACCGCCACCCGCTGGCGCGCCGTGAGCGGGTTGGTCTCCACCGCGTCGAGCAGGGACTTGCACGCCTGGAGCTCAGTCTCTACGTGCGCTTTGTTGAGGCGGGCCGTGACCTCCTCGGTCCGGTCGAAGATCTCGGCGAACGTGCTCGCCCGCGTCCTCTCCTCGGCGGGGAGCCAGCGGAGATCGGCACCGTTCAGCAGCACGCGGGTCGTCGCCTGGTGTTCCCTCCAGGTCGCCCAGGCGTAGTGGTTGAGGTACCGGCGGCGCCCGGTGAGGTTGCTCCAGGTAGAGAGGGCGTCGTTTACGCGAGGGGGGATGGGCGCAACGGTGAACGCGCCGTGGAGGTGCTCGGCCGCCCGGTGCGCGAGGCCCCGGAAGCGGTAGACCCCCTG
>CAZKWG010000632.1:0-4996 GCA_964556105.1 uncultured Enterobacterales bacterium
CTCTGGAAGCTCGAGCAGCCCGCCCACGCCGTGGCCAACGGCTACTTCGTCGCGGCCTCGAACCGCGTCGGCACCGAGGGGCCCTGGAACATCGGCCACTTCTACGGCACCTCTTATGTGGTGAACCCCCGCGGGCAGTTCCTCGCCACGGGCTCGGAGACGGCGGACGAGCTGGTCGTCGCCGACTGCGATCTGGAGCAGATCGAGCAGGTTCGCCAGACCTGGCAGTTCTTCCGCGACCGGCGCCCCGACACCTACGGCCCGATGGTCGAGCAGCTCCCCTGAGGGTCGGGACCTGACGACACCGTCATCGACGGTGTTGTTGCGGAATCGTCGAAGAGCCCCCTTGTCTTCTGCTGCCGCGCCCGCGCATACTGGAGTATTCACCGCGAGCGTGGCATGTCCGGACAGACCCTTCAGACCGCCCAGACCACCGATCAGCAGACCCCCACGACCGACACCGCCCCGCTGCTGCAGAGCCCGCTCTCCTGGATGCAGGGGGCGCTGGGCAACGCCGCGTTGATGCAGGGGCTCGGCGCCGGGATCGGCGGGATGGCCGGGATGATGACGGGGCTGCCCGGCATGGGAGCCCTGGGGGCCTTCGCGGGCTCCGCCCTGGCCAACAGCCTGACGACGCCAGCCAACCCGCACCCCGACGTGCCGGCCCTGGGCGAGAACGCCGACGTCACCTCCGCGACGGTGCGCACCAGCCTGGTCAACAACCCGCGCGCCATCGCCGCCCTGGACCGCCTCACCGCCGACCCCAGCTTCGCCGGGCTGACCCCCGCCCAGCAGGGGGCGATGCTCCAGCAGTTTCAGGCCGCGCCCAACGACATGACCGGGCAGTACCTGCGCGGCATCGCCGGCTACCACGGCAACGCCGACAAGGAGGCCGGCTATCAGACCTATCAGAACGCCCTGAACCCGGACGCGGGCGACTTCAGCGTCGGCGGAACGAACTACACCATCCGCAACGGCGAGCTGCTCGGGGCGAACGGGCAGGTGGCGGGGAACATCCGCACGGACGGCACCTACCAGCTCACGGGCCAGGAGGGCCGCACCAGCATCTACGACGACATCCGCTCCCGCGTCCGCATGACCGAGGGCACGGGCCAGGAGCAGCGCACGCTGCTGAACCTGCACGACGCCGACCGCGGAAACCGCCTGGGCAACGCCAACATGAACCCGCAGTTCGTCAGCCGCGCCACGGACACCATCCGGGACATGCGGCGGGAGAACGTGGACATGCGGGTCACCGACGGCCTGCGCACGGTGCAGGAGCAGAACGATCTCTACGCGCAGGGTCGCACGGCGCCCGGCCGCGTCGTCACCAACGCGCGCGGCGGATCCTCCTGGCACAACTATGGGCTGGCGGCCGACATCACGTTCATGGACGAGGCCGGGACGCCGCACTGGAACACGAACGGAGAGTACGCTCAGCTCTGGCAGCGCTACGGCCGCACCGCCGAAGGCCACGGCCTGGAGTGGGGCGGTGACTGGCGCTTCCAGGATCTGCCGCACGTCGAGTACCACCCGGGCGTGGACGCGGGCGGAGCGGGCGGCATGTTGCCGCACTACAACCGCGGCGGCTACGAGGGCGTCTGGGATCGGATGGGCATCGGCCGGAACTGAGGTGTCGTGACCGCGCCGCGGCGCGCGGATAGAGGTCTGGGCTCCAGGGAGACCTCATGCACCGCTCGCTCAACGTCCTCGGCCAGCCCCTCGCCCCCTGCTCCCACAAGCCGAAGACCGGCTGGTACCGGGACGGCTGCTGCAACACCGACCCGAGCGACCGCGGGTCGCACACGATCTGCGCCCAGGTCACCGCCGAGTTCCTCGAGCACCTTCAGGCCCGCGGCAACGACCTCGTCACGCCGGCGCTGGAGCACGGCTTTCCCGGCCTGAAGCCGGGCGATCAGTGGTGCGTCGTCGCCTACAGCTGGCTCGAGGCCTTCCACGCCGGCAAGGCCTGCCCGGTCGTGCTGGAGAGCACGCACCAGTCAGCCTTGAACATCGTGCCCCTCGAGGCGCTGATGGCGAACGCGATCGCGCACGAGAGCTGAGCCGGAGCGCCGCTCACGGCGCCCTCACTGCGCGCGCTGCGCGGCGATCCATTCTCGCAGCTCGTCCGGGCGCTGCGCGATCCAGGCGCTCACACAATCGACGTGATCGTCGAAATCATCCTCGTCGTAGTAACGCCGGCTGTCCGTCATCACCTCCGGCCGCAGCATCGTGCGCAGCCGCTCCAGCTCGGACAGGGGATCGGTGGCCTCCCAGGCGTCCACCAGGACCTCCATGCGGTCGACCAGCGCCTGTCGGCAGGTCTCGTCCCGCTCGCAGCGCAGGGCCAGGACGCCGTCGTCATAGTCGCTCGGGTCGGTCGCGTACTGGCCGCACTCGGGGAAGCTCCAGGGCCGATAGGCGAAGTCCAGGTCGGCCGACCAGGGCAGGAAGTACATGCGGTCGTTGTCGGCGGAGTGGAAGAGCCGGTAGTTGCTGAGATCGTAGGAATACCCGTCCCAGTGCGCGATCATCGCCTCCATCGCCATCGCGCCCAGGAAGGCGTCCCAGTCGAAGAGCTCCTGCATGGCCTCGCGCCAGGCGTCGCCCTCCAGCCGCGCGATGCGCCGGACCTCGTCGAGGTCGTCGGTGCTCTCCAGGTCGTTCTGCTCCACGTCGAAGCAGTCGGGATCGGTGACCTCACAGTCCTGGTAGCTGTTCTCGTAGAGGTTGCCCTCGTCGTCGCCGAACCAGATCCGCAGGAAGTCGCGGTTGGGCGGCTCCACCACCGTGTACAGGCCGTAGTCTTCGTCGTTGACGGTGAGCCGCACGTAGCCGACGCGCGGCGCCGGGATCCCCAGCGCCCGGTAGGCGCCGAAGCTGAGCGCCTCGGACATGACGCTCGGGTCGAGGACCTGATTGTGCAGGTTGAACTCGCCGTGGCCCAGCCAGGTCTGGTCCTCCACCACGCGGTCCATATCGATCTTCCAGGAGGGCTTCTCCTCGAGCGTGGACCAGGTGCTGCTGCCCTTCAGGCGCACGCCGACGATGAGGCGCTCCTCGCCGCTCACCAGCGTCGCCGTGGTCCAGCTGGTCGGATCGACGCGGAGGTCTCGCCACTCCTCGTCGTCCAGCTCCAGCGCCAGCGTCCCGACCTCGGAGACGACGTAGAGCCGCTCCTCGGGCTCTTCCGGCTCCTCCTCGGCCGCGGTGTCCTCGGAGCCGCCGACCTGCTCGATCCCGCCGACCTCTTCGACCGGCTGCGCGCTGTCTTCTTCAGGAAGCGGCTCCTCTTCCTCCTCCACGACGGCGGCGGTGTCCGTGGCGGAGTCGGGCGGCGACCAGCCCGCGGGCGGGCCGAGGGTGACGACCGCCTCTGTCTCGCAGGCGAGGAGGAAGAGCAGCGGGAGCATGCCCCGATTGTAGCACTGAATCGGGGAGGGAGCGTCGGGCGAGCGCTGACGCTCAGCGGAGCAGGTCGACCTGGACGGGCGGCCTCAGGCATCGCTGCCCGCGGACGCGCTGCGCCGCGTTCACGAAGGTTGTTCCTCCCTCCTCGTGGATCCCTGCGTCGTGATGAACGTGGCCGAAGCAGTGCAGACCGACGCTCCTCGCCCCCAGGGCCGCGCGCAGGCGCGGACAGCCGATGCGCGCCCCTGAGCTGCTCTGGTCGAGCACACCCTCCGGCGGCGTGTGGGTGATCAGCACGTCCAGGCGCTGCGGGATGGCCGCCCAACGCCGCTGGAGCTGACGATCATCCGCATAGAAGGCCATCCCTGACAGCTCGGGCACCCAGGGTGATCCGTAGAACTCGAAGCCGTCGATGGTGAAGCCCTCGTCGTGCAGAAGGCGGGCGTGTCGAAACACAGGGCGACCTTCGCGGACGCGCGTCTCGATGGCGAGGTCATGATTGCCCGCCACGCAGAGCACATGGCGAAACCGTTGGCGAGCGAACCAGGCGTCCAGTCGGGTCACCGCCTCGTCGGAGCGACCGCGGCCCTCGCAGCCGTCCCCGCAGTGGATGAGGACGTCCCCCTCCAGGACGCCGAGCTGGTCGTGATCTCCGTGGGTGTCGCTGACGATGACGAGCCGCATGGGGGAACCTCCATGCGCTGACCGTACCCATGACCACACTCCTCATCCAATGAATGATTGATATGATATATTATCCATGACATGCATAGTCTCGCCGCGACCGACCTGAACCTCCTCGCCCCGCTGCACGCCCTCCTGGAGGAGCGCAACGTCAGCGCCGCGGCGCGGCGGGTCGGGCTCTCCCAGCCGGCGATGAGCCACGCGCTGCGCCGCCTGCGCGACCACTTCGAGGACCCGCTCCTCCTGCGCAAGGGTCGCGGCATGCTCCTCACCCCGCGCGCCCTGGTCCTGCTCGAGCAGCTCCGTCCGCTCGTCCGCCAGCTCGAGCAGGTGCTCGACCCGCGCGCGCCGACCGCCGCCGAGCTGGCGCTGGCCTGGCGCCTGGTCACGGACGACGCCATCGGCTGTACGCGCCTGCCCCGTCTGGTCGCCGCCCTGGCGGCGGAGGCTCCCGGCGTCACCCTGGACATCACCGCGCGCGGGGCCCCCGGCCGCAAAGAGCTGCTTCGAGCCGGGCAGGTGGACCTCGCGCTGGGCTTCTTCTCGGGCGCCGGGATGGACCTTCACCGCCTGCCGCTCTACGACGAGCCGTGGGTCTGCGTCCTCCGCGAGGACCACCCCGCGCTGTCAGGGAAGCCGTCGGGCAAGCTCACGCCGGAGCGCTACGCCAGCCTCCGCCATGTCATCGTCTCCCCCACCGGCGGGCGACGGGGCGAGGTAGACCGCCTGCTGCAGGCGCGGGGTCTGGCGCGCGAGGTGGCCGTGGCGACACCGCACTTCACCGCCGCCCTCACCCTGGTCGCCGCGACCGACATGGTGTTGACCACCGCGCGCAGCCTGGCCGAGCGCTTCGCAGGGGGGCTCGGCCTCGCCCTGGTGGAGCCCCCCCTGCCAATGGCGC
>CAZKWG010000633.1:0-4978 GCA_964556105.1 uncultured Enterobacterales bacterium
AGGGCGACCGCGGCGGTCTTCTCGCCGAGCGCCTCCTCCATGCCGACGACGACGGATTTGAAGCAGACGATGCTGCTGAAATCGCCCAGATCGGGCCTCAGTTCGCTCATGTCATTTCCTGTTGCTTGGGGTGGGGGGTAGGGAGCTCAGGAGGTTCAGAGCCTCTCGACGTGCATCTGGAGGAGCCCCAAACATCGATGTTGTGTTGTGTGAGTGGGCAGGAGGCGGGGCCGGAGCCCGCTCCGGCCCCAGGGATAGAAACTAGATAATGTTGTCGAACTCGAAGACGTCGTGGGTGTGGCCGCGCAGGACGGACGCGATGTGCCTGCCCTTCAGCTTGCGTCCCGTGACCGCCTCGATGGCGCCGTGGATGGCGCCGAGGGTGAAGGTGCACTCGCGCTTGGAGCCGTCCGGCTCGCCGGCGGAGCAGACCGTCTCGCGGGTGTAGACGCGGATGACGTCGCCTTCCTCCTCGATGCGATCGACGGCGCAGAGGCGCGTGCCGGCCTTGCCGACGGCGGCGTCCAGGGCTCGGGCGACCGCGTCCATGTCCTGGGAGGCGCCCTCGAGACCGAGGGACTTGACCAGGTTCTTGCCGCGCTTGCGGCCAGCGGCCTTCAGGGCGACCGCGGCGGTCTTCTCGCCGAGCGCCTCCTCCATGCCGACGACGACGGCCTTGAAGCAGACGATGCTGCTGAAATCACCCAGATCGGGTCTCATGTCGCTCATAGGGTCATCCTGTTGTGTGGGGGGGGGCAGGAAGGCCAGGAACTTCAGTGCGTCTCGACGTGCCAGCGCGCGCGCGCGACGCGCAGCAGATGGTCGCCTTCGGCGCGGATCTCCTCCTCGACCTGGGTGTTCCAGGTCTGCAGGACGCGGTCCCAGGCCGGTCCGAACGCGTCGGCGCAGGCGCTCGCCACCTGCTCCAGCGGCGCGTCCTTGGGAAGGGCCGGCGCGCGGGTGCTGTGGTAGAGGTCGAGATCGCCGATCAGCGTCTCGGCCAGGCGCCAGGCGCTCTGCTGACGGGGATCGCGCCAGCGCTGCGGGCTGCGGGCGAGCGCCGCCTCTCTGAGGGGCAGCGAGGCGCGCAGCTTCGGCGTCCAACGTCCATCGAGCATGATCCGCCGGTGATCGGCGACCGAGCGGAGCTGTCGGGCGTCCTGCCAGCGCAGCTGAATGGTGCAGAGGTTGCGCAGGGTCACCTCCTCACCGTCGTTCAGGGCCTCGAGGACGACGGGCGCGAGGGCGTCCAGGGTCTCCTTGACCTGGTCGCGCGGCTGGCCGGTGAGGGCCGCTACGCGGGTGACGAGCTCCGTCCACTTCATGCGCTCTCCTGCGAGGTCTGGAGGTTCAAGGCGAGCTGGAGCGCGCGCAGGGCCTCGCGGGTCAGGGCGAGGATCTCCGGGTCCTGCTGGCCGTTCTTGAGCAGCTCGAGCACCTCGGTGGCGCGCGCGCTGAGCTCTCGCGCCGAGCGGTGGCGCTCCTCGACGGCGAAGGCGCGGGTGGCCTCGACCACGCGCAGGGCCAGCGCGGGCGGGAGCCCGGTCACCTGCGCGACCTCCTCCGGCTCCGCGTTCACCACCGACTCGATGGTGTACAGCCCCGCGCAATAGAGCCGCTCCAGCCGCCGTGGCCCGATCCCGGGGATGGACCCGAGGGCGTGGAAGAGGGGGATGGCGCGGCCCCGATAGGACACCAGGTTCAGCAGCCGCTCGCGGGCGTCGGGCTCGAGGAGCGGCGCGAAGCGGGGGATCCAGGCGCGGAGCCGGGTCGCCATCCGATCCACGCCGCGCCCCTGCGCCTGCCTGGCCTGATACACGCGCAGCTCCTCGAGCAGCTCGCCGATGGCCGCCATCGACTCCGCGTCCCCGCTGGCCTCGGAGAGGCGGATCAGCGCCTCCAGGGCCCGCAGGAGCTGAGGCGCCAGGTTGGTCCCGCCGCGTCGCTGAAAGAGCGACACGGCGAAGGCCTCGATGAGCTCGACGTACTGCCCGGCGATGCGCCGGGAGACCTCTTGCAGCTCTGGAGATGGAGCGACCAGCTCCGCGTCGGTGGGCTGCTCGCCCGGGTGGGCGAAGAGCCCGTCGAGCTCCTCATCCGAGACGAAGAGCGCAAGGGGAAGCTCTGTCATCGAGACCTCCAAGGCGCGTCGGGGTTCAGGCGCTCGAGGTACACGCCGAGGTCCGCGCAGAGGGTGTGCACGTTGCGGCGCCAGGTCAGCCGAGGCGCCATGAGCACGACCAGAAACAGGCGTGTATCGCCTGACTTCAGCGGTCGAACGACATAGCGGCCTCGCCCGGGGTCGAGGAGGGTGAGCTCCTCGACGCTCCGCAGATCCAGGTCGCGAAGGGCGCGGAGGACGACCTCGTCAAAGAGGCTCGCGACGGCGGAGAGGACCTCAGGGTCCGGTCCCTCTCCATCCGAGGCGAGCGGCAGCCCCTGCTCTGTACAGAGCAACGTGAAGCTGTAGCCGCCGCGTTGGTTGTGCTCGCGGAGCAGGCTCGAGACGGCTTTGTGCAGATTGGGGTCGCCCATCAGAGTCCCTACAGAAGCGGGGCCAGCTCGCGGGCAGCGCGCTGGACGTCGAGGAAGAGCAGGCCCAGCTTCGCCTGACGGGTGGCGAGCACGGTGAGCACGGCCTCCGCGCCGCAGCGGGCGAGGAAGACGTAGCCGTTGTCGCCCTTGATGAGGACGGTCTCCAGGTTGCCGCGCTTCAGCTCGCCGCTGATGCGCTCACCGAGGCCCAGCAGCGCCGCGCTCATCGCGGCGTAGGCGTCGTCGTCCGTGCCCTGGGGGAGGGCCGAGGCGATGACGAGACCGTCCGAGCTGACGACGCCGCCGGCCTCCACGTCGGGGGTGTTGGTGGTGAGGGTTTTCAGGATCTTCTGAAGCTGATCTACACGGGCCACGGGGCGCTCCTACGAATGTCCGGGGGGATTCCCGGGTCTTGAAAAAAGCAGGGTCAACGTTCACGAAGCTGGCGCACGCGCCGCAGGTTCTGCGAGGCGATGCGGTCATCGGGGTGCAGGTCCAGGGCCATGAGGAAGGCCGTCTCCGCCAGGTCGAGGTCGCCCTCGCGCAGCCGACGTCGCCCCTCCTCCAGGCACCGCTCGTACTCGTCGTCTACGGCGTCACGGGCGCCTGTCGAGCCCGCCGCCACGGCGCTCTGCGCGCCGCGAAGCGCCGAGAGCCCGGGCCAGGGCGCGAGGGGCGCCGCCGGTCCGCTCTCCACGAGCTTGCCGGCATCCAGCAGGTCCAGCAGGGGGTCCACCACCAGCGCGGGGGAGAGCCCCAGCTCGACGGTCGCGCGCTGAACCGGGCGGGCGCCGTCGAGGCGACGCAGCAGCGTCTGGATGGTCCCGGGCGCCGTCGCGATGTCGATGGTCGGCTTGAGCACCAGCGGCGCGATGCGCGCCCAGTCGTCTTGAAGGCGCGCGCAGTCGATGATCGCCCGCACGACGGCGACGATGGGATCCTTCGCGTCTACCGCGCGCTGCTCGAAGCTCATCGGCAGGTCGGTCAGGAAGAAGAGGGTGCGCAGCGCGCCGAGGCCGGAGATCGGCCCGCAGCTCGCGCCGACGATCTGCCCGCTGTTCACGGTGACGCTGACGCGCTCGCCGTGGCTGAGCACGCCGGTGAGCCCCTCGGACTCGAGCAGCATCAGCACCGAGCCCAGCGTGATGGGTCCCAGTCGAAAAGCCAGGATCTCCGACCCTGACCGCCCCTGGCCAGCCCCCTCAGACACCGGCCCTCCCCGCGGCCGTCTGCGACCGGATGCTCTCCAGCACCGCTTTCAGGATGGTCCCCTGGGTCTCCCACACGCCCTGCCCCTGCGCGGCGGTCGCGGCGATCGAGGGCGCCCGCTCGGGGTTCAGCGTGCGCTCCAGCAGCGTCAGCGAGAGCGCGCGCGGGACGTCGCGCTTGTTCCACTGGTAGACGTGAGGGATGGTCTCCAGCGAGCGCCCGCCCGCCTTGAGGTTCTGGATGAGGTCCTGCCGCGAGGTGTGGTTCGCCTCCTCGCGATCCGGCCGGCTGTCCGCGACGAAGACCAGCCCGTCGGCGCCCTCGAGCACCGCCTTTCGGGTGGCATGATAAAAAGACTGGCCTGGGACCGTAAAGAAGTCCACCTTGGTCCGAAACCCGCCGATCGTCCCCATGGAGAGCGGGAAGTAGTCGAAGAACAGGGTGCGCTCCGTCTCGGTGTCGAGCTGGATGAGGTCGCCGCGCTGGTGCTCAGGATAGGTCTGGTGGAGCTTGACCAGGTTGGTGGTCTTGCCCGAGAGGCCAGGTCCGTAGTAAACAATTTTGAGTCCCAGCACACGTTGTGCTTGATTCACTCGCATGAGCGCCTCGGCGACCTGGGGTCTTCCCTCGCGGTTCGGGTGGGGTCCTGCGAGCGGGAGGGCGGCGCTCGCGAGGACGGCGGGGCGAGGTCAGCGCCTCGTGCCCTCGGCTCGGCGTCCGTCGATCACGCGCGGGATGGCGCCGAGGATCATGTCGTGCGCACGCGCGACGTCCGGATCATCCTGAGCCAGCAGCCAGGCCAGCCGCGTCATCGACTCCGCGTCGCGCACCCGCTCGGCCTTCGGCCGGTGCGGGTTCTGAAAGCGCGCCATCGCCAGCAGCGCCTGCGTGGGCGCGTGGTCCATCCGCAGATCGCGCGCCGCGCTGAGCGTCACGTCGGCCTCTGCGAAGGCCCCCCCCTCGAGCTGCGCCCGCCCTTGCGTCAGGAGCAGATCCTGCAGGCCGCGGCTCTCCGACGGCGCGGACTCCGGGAAGAGCAGGAAGGGGGGGAGCGTGATCGCCGGCATGAGGCTGAGCTGCGGCGGGCTGCCGGGCTGCTCGTACGAGCGCTCCTCGTCCAGGAGCACGCTCTGGCTGACCCGGTGCTTTCGACAGGCCGAGAGGATCAGGGCGCCCATCAGCTTGCGGTTGCCGATCGAGTCGGTGGGGCGCTCGTCCAGGGCGAAGGCGTGGG
>CAZKWG010000634.1:0-4975 GCA_964556105.1 uncultured Enterobacterales bacterium
GCGTCGCTGCTGCTCGGGGCGAGCGCCCCCCTGCAGCCCGAGCAGCGGCCCCTCCTCCTCGGCGATCGCCTCGATCAGGGCGTCGAGATCGGCGCCCAACCCGAGCCGGGCGCCCAGGCGCGCCAGCCGCGGCGTGGGCCTCAGCGGCGCCTCCGCGCCAGGGCCGGGCATCAGCGCGCTGAGCTGCGCGCGAAGGTCGGGCTCCAAAGCAGAGAGCAGCGGCCGGATCCGCGCGAGCGCTCCCGCTCCCGGCTGCTCGAGCAGCGCCGCTGCGATCTGCTCCAACCCCAGGAAGCCAGGCCCCGCCCGCTCCGCGAGCGCGAGCGCCCGCGCCAGCACCGCCTCGACGGGAGCCCGATGCGCGGGCCAGCCCGCCAGCGCCGGCGCCCGCAGCGTCATCTCGACGCGCTCGTCCATCCACCCCAGGTGGAGCTGCAGGATCCACCAGCGCGCGCCGGGCGCCACCAGCGACCGGCGGGCCACCGCGCTCCAGCCCTCGCGCAGCCCAGCGCCCAGGCCCTTCCCGGCGAGGAGCGCCGGGTAGAGGCCCTCGGCCAGCGCGTCCATGGTCTCCACCAGACACCGCTCCCGCGGGGCGATGATCTGGCTGGCTCCCGCGGCCAGCAGGCGCTCCACCAGCCCCTCCCAGCGCGTCTCGGTCCGCGCGGCGTGGCAGACCTCCAGCACCACCAGCCGCGCGCGCGGGAGCAGATCGAGCAGCGCCGCCGCGGGCGCGCCCGGCGGGAGCGGACCCTGCTCGCCCATCATCCAGACCTGCTCCGCCTCGCGCTCGCCGTGGGCGAGGACGTGGAGCACGTCCAGGGCGCCCTCGTCGGGCGGCGCGGGCGAGCGCGCGGAGAGGGAGACGACCGGCACGCCGAGCCGGGCCATGAGGTCCCTGCGCCGCGCCTGGGCCTGGGCGATGGCCGGATCCTGCTCGTCCAGGCTCCACAACAGGCAGCGGAGGCCTCTACCGGGGCCCGGGGCTCGCGCGGCCTGCCCTGGGCCGAGACGCGCCACGAGGGGACCGTCCGGGCGGCTCCACAGCGCGGGGCCGCTCGCGTCTTCGGCGAGGAGCTCCCAGGGCGCGGCGCGGGCGACCGGATCGGCCGCGTCGACGACGATCATCGCCACCTCGCCGCGCGCGCGCGCCTCGCCGAGCAGCTCCCACAGCCGCCCCCAGAGCGCGGGCGCCTCCATGAGCGCGCGGCTGAGGCGCCTCCCCGCCTCCTCCTCGCGCGCCTGCTGCCGCGCCTCGTCGTTCGGGAGGCTGACCAGCCGCGCGACCGGCGACGTCAGCGCGTCGAGATCGGGGGCACGCACCCGGCCATCGACGAAGGCGCCGCCCGGGGAGCCCAGCGCCAGGCGCCAGCGCCCCGGGACATCGACCTCGACCCTGAGCCGAACGAAGCAGACCACAACCCCGCCCCTCGCGAGGCGGGATTGTAGCCGAAGCGTCCTCGCCGAGACCTCAGAGACGAGCGGGGAGCCCGCAGAAGAACGCCAGCAGCAGGTTCAGAGACTCCCAGCCGAGGGCGATCTTCGGGTTGGGGAAGCTGACGCTCTGCCAGACCGGCGCGCTCGCCACGGCGGGATGGAGACCCAGGACCAGGCCAAGGACGAGGACACGAATCGCGCTGCGCATGATGTCTCCGAGCGGAGGCCGGGTGGATTCGGTCGGCCTCTCACTGGGAATGCCAGCGACTCATTTTCTCCACTTCATGTCAGAGCGAGCGGGAAGAGCTGCCAGGTGAGGAGCATGACGCGGTCCGGCGGCTGGGGAGCGCGCGCGGGGATCTCCGCCGCTTCATCGCCGGGATGGCCGCAGATCACCGCGTCGCACAGCCCTTGAAGCCGCTTGTGGGACGCGGTGAGCAGGTCGCGGACCTCGGAGAGCAGGTCCTGCGGAACGGCGAGCACGGACAGCCCGATCTCCACCTCCTCTTCGGGCAACGTGGGGAGGCTCCGAGAGAGCGCCTGGTTGAGCCCGGACCACATCCGGCGCGCGATCTCGCGCTCGGCCCCGATGGGCGGGACATGAAGCGTCACCTCCGGCGCGCGCCGCAGCGCCTTTGTTTGCGGGTCCCGCGCGAGCAGCCCGAGGTCCTCCAGCCGGGCGAGCGCGTCGGCCGCCTCTCCCACCGTGATGGGCGGCGTCAGGCTGTCCGCCACCCACGCTGGATCGCCCACGAAGGACGGGTGCAGCGCCAGCTCCAGGACCGCGACGGCGCACCAGCTCTCTTGGAACCTCGCGGATCGGCTGTCCAGCGACTCGGAGGACTGCTGGCGCAGCACCGCCTCGATCTCCGCCCAGGCGCGCGCGCGGACCTCGGGCGCGCCCGCGCGCCTCCAGGTGACCATCTGGCTGAAGTGGCTGGCGAAGCGACCCTCCAGCCCGAGCAGATCCTGCCAGGCGTGGAGGTGCGCGGAGTGGATGTGGCGATCGCCCAGGAAGATGCGGCCGACGAGCGAGAGGCTGACGGACTGACCCGGCGAGAGCCGCCGGTTGAGCTCCGCCGTGATCCAGCGGTTGGTCCAGGCGCCCTTCTCGTCGGCGAGCGCCTTCTCCTGATCGCGGACGTCGTTGAGGTAGGCGACGTAGTCGGTGTAGCGGAGGACGTCGGCCGAGCCGGTCCGGCGTGGCCGAAGGCCGCGGGCGATCGCGGGCTCTCCTGGCCGCTCTTCGAGACGGCGCGAGAGCGGGACCATCTGAAGCAGCAGCACATAGGGCCTCAGCGCCCCAGCCTGAGCCTCGCGCGCCCGATCACAGCGGTGGATGACGCGCGCGCGGAGCGCACGGAGCTCCTGGCGCACCGCCGGCCTCAGCCCGTCCGACATGGCCAGGATCATCATCTCCAGGTGCCGCTCGCGCGGCGCGCCGCCGAGGGCCTCGAGCCCAAGCGCGCGCGCCTCCGCGCTGATCGCGCCAAGGACAGCCGCGCCCGGCGCCAGCGCTGGCGTCGGCCCGCCCTCCGACATCACGCGACGGGCCAGCGCCCCGAGCGCGCCCTCCCCGATCAGCGCCGCGTCACCGACGCGCGGCGCCCGCGCCCACCGTCTCCCCGCGTCGATCCGCTCGCGGAGCGCATCGTGGTCGACGGGGGCGTCCTCATCCAGCAGCGTGAGCAGATCCTGCAGGTGCTGCGCCTCCTCGCCGGCCAGCCCCAGCGCGCCGGGCACGGCCTCCCGACAGGACTCGGACAGGGTCCGCCGCCGGTGGAGCACGTTGGAGAGCTGCTCGTTGGAGCAGCCGATGCGCTGCGCGAGGTCCTGGTGGGACAGGCCCTGCTCCGCGAGCGCCTCGCGCAGCCAGGTGAGCACGTCGTCGGTGGTCCACAAGGTCGCGCGCGCGCAAGAGCCGGACATGGGTCGCTCCTGTGCCCATTGAAGCACAGAAGGGCCGGGACGCGCCCTTAACTAGTAATTATCGTTTACCGTCCGAAAAGAGGTCCCCAGGAGATCTCAACGCACCTCGACGACGAAGGTGTGAACGGGGAGCTCCCCCCGCGCGAGCGCCCGCCGCAGCCCGGCCCAGCGCTCCGCCTCTGGCAAATTCCAGTCCAGGACGATGCCCAGCGGCGGCAACACCACCGCCATTCGGTGTGAGCCGGCGACGGCGGGCGTGACGATCAAGGTCCGTGTCTCCTCGGGTCCCAGCGGCAGCTCCGAGAGCGCGAAGCGCTCCCCGACCTCCAGCGGGAGCACGACCTGCCATCCTTCCGAGGCGCGCATCAGGACGACGACGAGGCGCGGGAGGGCGTCCGGGGGCCGCAGATGGACGCGCACGGGATCGCCCAGGCGCGGCGCGCCGTCCAGGTGGAGGGCGGCCTCGACCCTCGCGCCGAGCCCGCGGTGACCATGGCCCAGGGGCGGGAGGAGCCAGAGATCCTCCGGCGCCTCGTCCTCGTCCCGCTGTGCGCGCAGGGCCTCGACCCTCCGCCGCAGCGCGACGCTGGACGCGATCTGCTCCTCAAGAAGGGCGGCCTCGCCGGGCTCCAGCGCGCCTTCGAGCCAGGCATGAAGCAGGTCTTCGCTCGGACGGATCACGCCGACCTCCCGCTCTGAGGTGCGCAGAGGGCGCGCGCGGTGGCGATCATGCTCGAAAACCCACGCTCGGGCAGGGGCAGGGCCTCAGACCAGTCCGGGGCGAGGGCCTCATAGAAGCGCCCCTTCAGCCCGCGCGCGGGGGCCTCGCAGAGCGCGCCGACCCGCCCGAGGACCGGGAGAAGATCGGCCTCGACCGCGCTCAGCCCCTCGGACAGCCGCGCGCGAAGCGGACGGTAATCCTTGTTCTTTCCGACGCGATTCCCCGTGAGCGGCTCGGGCGCGCTCAGCAGCAGGCGGGCGAAGCTCCCGTCGGTCTCCCCGCCCTCGCGCGCCCAGCGGTGGAGCGCGTCGCGCTCTCCCCGGAGGAGGACGAGCAGCACCCAGGTCCGCGCCATCGCCTCCCGCGCGCCAGGCTCCAGCGGCGGGCGCGACGGCGGCGGCGGGCGCCCGGTGAAGACGCAGGTGCGGGTGACCACATAGGGCTGAATCGCCAGCGATCCATGCAAGGCCCGCCAGGCCCAGCTGTGGAAGTACGATCGCACCGCGCTGTCGGTGCGGCTGTAGAGCGCGTCCATCCCCAGGAGCGCCGCGCGCAGCCGCTCGCCCTCCTGGTCGCGAAGCAGCGCGCGGAGCCGACCGCGGGCGCGAACGAGCCCCTGCCGCAACCCCTGAAGGGAGCGCCGCGCGCCGCTGCGCTCCGGCGTGGACCAGGAGGACAGCAGCCGCAGCGCCAGGTGCAGATCGACGGCCTGCTCGACCGCGGAGGGCGTCGGGAAGTCCGCAGGCGAGGACGGCTCCGACAGCTCGAGCAGACCCGGTCGCCCCAGGGTGCGCGCCCAGGCCCGGCGGCTGGCGACGCAGCCGAGGACCTTGCGCCAGCTCGGCGCCGCCAGGCCTGGCACCAGCGCGGCGACCGGTCCAGCCGGCC
>CAZKWG010000635.1:0-4964 GCA_964556105.1 uncultured Enterobacterales bacterium
CGGTGTCACGGCGACGACTGGGACGTGGTAGCTGACCGCCATGTCTAGCTCTCTGGCCACCCACTCGGACCGTGCCGCGCCCTTGGAGTCGACTAGCACCAACAGGTCGGCGTTGCGGACACGGTCCTCGATGTCTCGCTGGATGAGGTCCCCGCCGGGGAAGGCGTAAACGTCGACGGTTTGGCCGATGCCCGCGAGGAGGAAGGCGTCGCGGATGGCGTGCGCGACGTCCGCCCCGTCGGCTCGGGCGTGGCTGATGAACACCTTGCCGCCGGACTCGAAGAGGCGAAGCCCACCATGGTGTAGCAGCGAGCGGATGAGCCGCTCCTGGTTGCTCAGGCCCTCGGCATTGTGAGGCCTGATCTCCTCCATGGGGGCTTCATCGAACTTGTACTTCTCGACGTCCTCTACAACGGCGATGACAGGAAACCCGTTCCGGCTGACCTGGCGGACCTTGCGTGCGATGTCCGTCACGCTGGCCAGTCCAGGGCTGACCACCAGCAGCATCGCGTAGAGGTCGGCCTGCCTTGGGATCGCTGGGCGGGTCCAGGGCTCGGCCGTGACGGACAGCTCGGCGTCGGCCTGGATAAGCGCCTGTAGTGTCGCGACGTGGTGGGCTGCGTCGGGTGCTGCGACGATCTCAACGTGGAATCGGTCCATGGTTCATACTCCTGGGCTATCGACCAGCCTGCTTCGCGGCGGCTTCGATCCACTCGCCGAGCTTGCTGTAGCCGTCGTTGTCGACATAGTCGGTGATTTTGAAGAGCTCACTCAGGCGGACGCTCTTCGTGAGGCCCCAGGGCAGTCCCTTCAAGGTGAATGTGTCTGGGTAGTCCATACTCTTGGACCACTTTCCGGTGGTGTAGTCGTACTCCCAGAGTTGGCCCTTGGCCCCTCCGTCCAGGATCTCGACCCAGATGGCCTCGAACGGGTTCGGGCCATAGGAAGCCGTCTCGCCCTTGGCGTTCTTGAGCTGATGGACTCGGGTCGCCAGCAACCCACGGCCCTCCACGAAGCTCCGCTGGATCTCGTACCGGACCCACCGTCGATACGCGGTCTCCGTGCCAACGCAGATACAGGTGACCGAGGTGCCGTTGAGCTGCTTGCCGATGAAGGTCTTCAGCGCGACGTCGCTCTTCTTCGCCTTTTCCCAGTCGGCGGAGTCGAAGAAGCCTGCGTCCTCGCGATCCTTGGTGACCCAGGCGTTCCTCACGATTGCCGCACGCCAGCAGTCAGGGATGTAGTGGAAGCTGAAGAAGGCCCGTCGTGCCATCTGCGATCCTGGTTGTAGCTGGTGTTATGGTCGCGATAGTAGCCCGTGACAAAGCGCCGACGGGCAGCCCGGCCGCAACTGGCGCGAGACTGCGACCGTGTGAAGAACTCGGGGAGAAATTTCTGTGCAGGGGAGCGCGCGTAGTTGCGCCACCTCTGTGGCTGTCATGTGAATCTCGGCTCAGCACGTCGGCCGAACGAGCCGGACAGCAAACGCCGCGACGTTCCGCCCGCCTCGTGTCCCGACAATGGGGTGCTCACCAGGCACGCGCCGAAGGTCCTCGGCCCGCAGCGCGGCGCCTTCGTGCGCCCAGACGCGGCAGGCCACCTCCTCTATGAGCGCCTGAAGGCCCGTGCGGGTGCCTTGACAAGGGTCCCGTGTGTCACCGAGCAGCGCCTCGACGACCCGCTGGAAGCGCTCCGGCGGCTCCGAGAGGTCATCCTCGAAGGCGATCATCAGCACGTCTTCGCCCAGGGTGAGGTCGGTCGGAGGCCGCATGGCCCCAGCGCCCGCCCCGAGCCCACCCCGCGCGTCGTCGCCGAGGTAGGTGATGAGCACCGACGAACGCGCCTGCAGCCATCTCGCCATTTCCGCCTCGGTGAGCCACCCCTCTTGGCTCAGCGCCACCGGCAGCGCGCCAGTGCTCACCCCGCACCACCGAAGCAGCCCGGCGACGGCATGCTGTCGCAGCGGCGATGCGTCGGAGCGCGCCCAGCGCTCGGCCTGCGCTGCGGCCCACGGGCGCAGCTCCTCCGCGGTCGCCAACGGGCGGGCTTCGTCGCGGCGCGCGGCCTCCGTAGTGCCGAGGAGCACGCCCGCGACGTGCGGCGCCTCCATGGCCCGCAGCCCGCCGACGGTGACGACGCCGGCCCCATTCGCCTCGGCTGGGACGTGCAGTCCTGCACGACCGAGGATCCGCTCACCCCGCTGGATGGGCTGGAGGTGCCAGTCGGTCTGCGGCCAGAGCGCCGCATGACTGGGCGATACAGGTCCCTTGCCGGTCAGCCGGTTGATGAGCTTCTCCGCCGGGAGCGTCACCCAGTCGTTCGCTGAGACGGCCTCAATGCGCTTCGCTCCACCGGTCTCCGTATAGATCGTGACCTCAGAGGTGGGGCAGAGCCAGGCGACCCTCCTGTCCAGGGGCCAGGTCGACCACGAGCGCCGCGCGGCGGTCGCGTCTTGCCCGGCCGGACCTGACCGCCCGTGACTGGCCGGCTCCTCACCGGCGCCCCCTCGAAGCCAGACCCGCACCCGAGTGCCCGGACCGCGCAGCCGCTCCGTGGAGGTGGCCTCGCGCAGCACGGGATCCGCCCTGGGGCCGGTCTCGAACTCCAGCACCCGCGTCCGCGCGCCCTCGGCCACGGGCCGCGTCGTAATCTGGACGCGATCTCCCCACATGAACACCGAGAAGAAGCCGATGCCGAACTTGCCGATAGGCTCGAAGCCGCCCGCGAGCAGGCCAGGCAGCTCCTCGCGGACGAGCGGCGAGCTCCAATAGGAGGCGCCGAAGTCGAGCAGCGGGCCGGTTAGAACCTCGTCCGACATACCGACGCCGGTGTCCTCGATCTCCAGCCACGGGCCCTGGGCGTCGGCGCCCATGCGGACGTGGATATGGCCCCAGCCATCCGCTTCCTGATCGAACAGGCGCCGGGCCCGCACGGCGTCGATGGCGTTCTGGAGCAGCTCGCGTAGCGGCACCGTCGGGTCGTCGCCGTAGAGCGCGCGGCCGCCCAGGCGCTCGACCAGGGCGGGCACGTCCGTGACACGTACTCGCGTCTGGACCGGCTCCCAGCCCTGCGGCCGAACGTACCTGGCGAAGCGCTCCGGCTCCTCCGCGCCCGCGACCCCGCGGGCGGCGAGCGCCGGGCGCCGGGTGTCGACCAGGAGCGCGTCGCACCGGCGCAGCTCACCGTCCACCATCTGCGCGGCCTCGAAGCCGCGCCACCAGGCTCGGCGCTCGTCCAGCCCGAAGGGCGAGCCGGCGCTCATGCGAAGGCGGCCGTCCGCGACGGTGTGCCGGAGCAGGCGCCCCTGAAAGGCCCAGTGCTCCGCCGAGAGCCCCGTGAGGCCCCGCAGCGAGGCCAGGAATCGCGGGCTCCTGCGGTCGTCCAGGTGGATGGCGTCGGCGCAGCGCAGCAGGACGGCGACCTTGAGCAGATCCACGGTCCAGTCGGCGGGAAGCCCGCCCGGAGCGCCGAGGGTCTCATCCAGCTCTTTACCCACGCGGGACACCGACCAGTGGTGGCTGTGGGCGACCCGGCCGATGTTGTAGCCGTAGTGGTGCCGGAGATCGCCGACCTCCAAGAGGTAGTGGTCCTCCTCCTTGTAGCGCCAGCGCGCGCTCGCCAAGCGCTCTGCCTGCACCGCGTGATTGTCGCGAAGGAAGACGCCAAGCGCCTCGTCACGCTCTCCACCCTCGATCTGCCTGATCTCGTCTGAGGTCGGGGAGCGCCCGAGCTTGCGCTGGAGCCGCGACGCCACGAGGTCGCGCCACCCCTCGGTGACCTCGATCTCTGCGAACCCCCCGGGATAGGCGGCCAGCGACATCGCCGCGTCGTGCAGCAGGATGGCGCCGCCCAGCACGAAGCCCTCGGCTGGCGTGAGGGTCACGTCGGGTCCAGCCACCAGCTCCGCCATCTCCCAGAGCGCGTCGAGGTGGGTGATGTCGTGGACGGTGTAGCCCGGCAGGTGGCGGTGGATCTCCCCGACCAGGAGCGCCGCACGCGCGCGCATCCCCAGGAACGCCTGCCGTAGCGGCTCGGCCTCCGTCTGGCCGAGCGTGATCTGCCAGAGGCGCGTGGATGTGACTCCGGAAGGGAGAGGCGGCTGATTCAAGGCGGGCTCCATCCACCTTGAAGTATCGAGGTCTCACGCTGGGGCAAGCCGCGCGCTGACGGGGGGCGTCTCACTCTCCCCGCTTGCGCGCGTGCCAGGCCTCGCGCTGCTGCACCTCGACGTCGCGGGCGCGGGCGGTGCGCAGGTAGCGCGAGGAGCGCGGCAGCGGCTCGCCGTCCTCGACCTCCTCTCCGTCCTCGATCACGCCCACCTGCTCGAAGCGGTCGGCGTCGTCGGGGTCCAGCTCCTTCTCCTTGCCGAACGGGATCCCGTCTGCCCGCAGCGCGTCGGCCCACGCCGCGATCGTCGCGCGCGCGGCGTCGTCCAGGGCCTCGGCGGGCACACGCTCCTGGTCGCTGGGAGGCCGGTCGGCATAGACCAGCGCGCCGGTCCGGCGCAGGCGCGTGGCGGCCTCAGCCGCGAGCAGGAGCAGGTCTCCGTGCCGACGCAGGGCGTTGAGATCGAGGAAGATGCGCTCCAGGGTCAGCAGCACCGGCACGCCGACGGTGGTGCGTCCGAGCTCGAATCTTGCGAGCGCGGTGCGCTCGACCGGGATCTGCTCGGCCAGCTCGGGCTGGGTGAGGCCCAGGGCGTGGCGGAGCGCGGCCAGAGTGCGGCCGAAGGTGGTGGTGAGGTCCGTGGCGGGGCGCGTGATTTGAGGCTGGTACTTCATGGGGCCTTGCATATAACGCACGAAGTGGATTGACAAGCCGCGCCGAAGCGTGCATTTAATGCATGTATGGTGCGGCGAGGGGCTGCGCCTGACACGACCAGCAGCACGGGAGAGTCGGCTTTACACACCGGGTCTCGTCGGAGAGGTGCGTCCGCCATGTCCGCAGCCCAGCGCCAACGAGAG
>CAZKWG010000636.1:0-4950 GCA_964556105.1 uncultured Enterobacterales bacterium
CCGCGGCGCCCTCGGTCAACGTGAGCGTGGAGCAGACCCCGAACCCGAACGCGGTCAAGTTCACGCTCGACCGGAAGGTCTTCGGCTCGACCTCGTTTACGTTCAACAGCGCCGCCGACGCGCAGGGCCACGCGGTGGGCCGCGCGCTGCTCGGGATCAAGGGCGTCAAGTCCGTCTTCGGCGTGAACAATTTCGTGACGGTGACGCGCGATGAGGAGGTCCCCTGGGATCGTCTCACCTCGGAGATCACGCTCGCGCTCAAGACGAGCCTCTGAGCTTCCAGGCGGGTCCGCGGTGAAGATCGCGGATTTTTCGCGGCTCGATTGGGCCTGGGTCCAGGAGGCGGCGCGCGATGTGGTAGCCTGAACGCATGTTCGGGAGACCCATGAAAGCCCAAGACGCATCGCCTCTCCGCGCCTCCATGGCGCTCCTCCTTCTGCTCGCCTGCACGCCGGAGGCGGGCCGCTCTCCTGAGGCGCCGGCCTCGGCAGATCCCTTGTCCGAGGCGCTGAGCGCTCGCGTCCAGGTGGACCTGCGCGCCTGGCGACCCGATGGCGAGCGGCTGGTCGCGCACCACCCCGCGCTCGACCTGAAGGGCGAGCTCAGCCGGGACGGCGCGCGCCTGACCACGGCCGAGAGCCAGGTGGACGTCCGCCTCGTCGCCTGGGGGCGCGAGGGAGCCGGCCAGGCGGTAGACGCCGACCCGCCGACGCTGGGCGCCTGCGCCGAGGGCGTCGAGCTCGACACGAGCGGCGACTGCGCGCGGCGGGCCGAGCTGCGCTCCGAGGGGCTGACGGAGTGGTGGGTCAGCCGCGAGGCGGGCCTGCAGCAGGGCTGGGAGGTGGACGCCGCCCCCGCGGGCGAGGGGCCGCTGGCGCTGTCGCTGCAGATCACGGGCGCGGAGGTCACGCTGGATGAGGACGGGAGCGCCGCCTGGCTGAGCACGCCCGCCGGCGACCTTCTGCGCATGACAGAGATCTTCGCCTGGGACGCCACGGGTGAGCCCCTGGACGCCTGGCTGGAGCAGGACGGGGCGGGCCTGGCGCTGCTGGTGGACGACACCGACGCTGTCTGGCCGATCACGGTGGACCCGCTCTACTCCACGGCCAGCGCGTCGCTCACCGGGCCCGCGACCAACAGCTATTTCGGCTGGTCGGTAGACAGCGCGGGTGACGTCAACAACGACGGCTACGACGACGTCATCGTCGGCGCCTACAACTACAGCACCGGCGCCGGCGTCGCCTACGTCTACCACGGCTCCAGCGGCGGCCTCTCCACCACCGCGGCCACCACCCTGTCGGGCTCGTCGAGCTCCGCCTTCGGCTACTCCGTCTCCGGCGTAGGCGACGTGAACAACGACGGCTACGACGACGTCGCCGTGGGCTCGCCGGCCTACTCCAGCAACGCCGGCCGCGCCTATGTCTTCCACGGCTCCAGCTCGGGCGTGTCCACCACGGCCAGCACGACGATCAGCGGCGCGCCCTCGACCTACACGGGCGCCTGCGTCACGGCCGTCGGCGACATCAACCGCGACGGCTACGCCGACATCGCGGTCGGCGCGCCCTGGAACGGCGGCTACAACGGCTCGGTCCTG
This sequence comes from uncultured Enterobacterales bacterium, assembly GCA_964556105.1. Classification (GTDB taxonomy): domain Bacteria; phylum Myxococcota_A; class UBA796; order UBA796; family CAZKWG01; genus CAZKWG01. The sequence continues at coordinate 1,595 of CAZKWG010000636.1, forward strand.
GTCTATCACGGCAGCGCGAGCGGCACCTCCAGCACCGTCACCACGACCATCAACGGTCCTGGTCCCAACTCCTACTTCGGCTGGTCGATCGCCGGCGGCGACGTGACCGGCGACGGCTACGCCGACCTGCTCATCGGCGCCTACTACCGCTCCTCGTACACGGGCGCGGCCTACCTCTACCGCTCCAGCGGCACGAGCCTGTCCACCACGGCGACCACCTCGCTGACGGGCTCGTCCAGCAGCTACTTCGGCTGGGCGGTTCAGCTCGCCGACGTCACCGGCGACGGCTACGACGACGCGATCATCGGCTCCTACAACTACAGCAGCGCGACGGGCCTGGTGAGCTGGTACAAGGGCAGCTCGTCCGGGCTCGCCAGCAGCGCCTCGGGCACGCTGTCGGGCTCGAGCTCCTCGCGCTTCGGCTTCTCGCTGGGCCACGAGGACATCAACGCCGATGGCTACGACGACGTCCTCGTCGGATCGCCCTACTACAGCTCCTACTATGGGCGCGTCAGCCTCTACCAGGGCAGCAGCTCCGGCCCCAGCAGCGCGACCACCTCGATCACCGCGTCTACCTCGGGCTCCTACCTGGGCTACGCCGTGGCCGGCGCGGGCGACGTCAACGGTGACGGCTACGGCGACGTCGTCGCGGGCGGGCCCTACCAGAGCACGAACACCGGCGCCGCCTATGTCTACAACGGCTACGCCGACAACGACAGCGACGGCTACGCCTCGTCCACGGACTGCGACGACTCCGACAGCAGCATCGGCGACTCGATCACCTTCTACCTGGACAGCGACGGCGACGGCTTCGGCGTCGAGACCAGCACGGCTGGCGCCTGCACGGCTCCGGATGGCTACGCCGCGCTTCGCGACGAGGGCTTCGACTGCGACGACAGCCGCTTCCTGACGAACCCGAACGCCGAGGAGGTCGCCGACGACGGCATCGACGCCGACTGTGACAGCGAGGAGCTGTGCTATCTGGACACGGACTCCGACGGCTTCCGTGGGGACACCACCAGCACGGTGGTCTCCGAGGACCTGGACTGCGCCGACGACGGCGAGGCCAGCGCCGACGTGCCCGCGGGCGACTGCGACGACGACGACGACACCATCAACCCCGGAATCGACGAGACGCCCGGCGACGAGATCGACCAGGACTGCGACGGCCAGGAGCTGTGCTACTTCGACGAGGACACCGACGGCTACCGCGCCAGCGATGACACGGTGCTCTCCGACGACGTGGACTGCGACGACGAGGGAGAGGCCGACGACAACGCGCTCTCCGGCGACTGCGACGACTCGGACCCCGACACCAGCCCCGGCCAGGGCGAGGTGCCGGACGACGGCGTCGACCAGGACTGCTCGGGCGGCGACACCTGCTACGCCGACGCCGACAACGACGGCGTCCGCGAGACAGCCGGCCCCGTGATCGACTCGGACGACCTGGACTGCGAGGACACGGGCGAGGCGGGCCTGGACGTCATCACGGGCGACTGCGACGACGACAACGGCGCCGTCTACCCGGGCAGCTCGGAGGTCTGTGACGGGCTGGACAACGACTGCGACGGCCTCACCGACACGATCATCCCCACCGAGGGCCCCGGCGCCTGGTACGAGATCGACGTCTGCGAGGACTCGGACGACGACGGCCTGCTGGACTACACCGAGCGCACCGTCACGCTGACCGACCCCAACGACGACGACAGCGACGACGACGGGGTCGAGGACGGCACGGAGTACGGCCTCTCCGAGGCCGAGAACCCGGACGTCACCAGCAGCGAGTTCGACCCGGACCAGGATCCCAGCACCACCACCGACCCGCTCGACCCCGACTCCGACGACGACGACCTGCTGGACGGGCAGGAAGATCAAGACGCCGACGGCTCCGTGGACGAGCGCGAGACCGACCCGAACAACCCCGACTCCGACGGCGGCGGCGCGCCCGACGGCGAGGAGCTGGAGGACGGGACGGACCCGCTCGATCCCACCGACGACCCCGGCTACACGGGCGAGGGCGAGGGCGAGGGCGAGGGCGAGGGCGGCGGCGAGGAGACCGGCGGCGGCGGCACCGACAAGGGCTGCGACTGCGCGACCGCCAACGCGCCGAGCCGCAGCGGGATGCTGCTGGCAGGGCTGGCCGCGTTCCTGGCCTTCGTTCGTCGAGATCGCAAGTCCTGAGCGCCGAGCTCAAACCGAGCTATGCTGAACAGATGAGCGCCTGGCTGGACAGACTGCTGCACTGGCGTCGCCCGGCCGAGCGCCTGCGCGAGTTCGCCGAGACAGAGGCCTTTGGAGGCGCTGATCTCGTGCGCGCGGCGGGTCGCGTCGAGGACCCCTGGATGCGTCGGCAGCTCGTCCGGCATGCCGACGACGAGGCGCGCCACGCCGCCCTGCTCGGCGGCGCGGAGGGCGCCGGGCACACGCCGCTGGGCGCTGCGCTGGCCGGCGACACCGAGCAGCGGGGCGGCGTGGACCTCGACACGCTGGGGGACGTCGGCTTCGTCGCCTTCGTCCACGTCGCGGAGAAGAAGGCGACCGAGGAGTTCGCCCGCGCCGGGGCGGTGAACGCCGAGAACGCCGCCCTCTTCGAGAGCATCCTGGCCGACGAGCGCCGCCACGTCGCCTGGACCGCTCATGCCCTGGAGCGCTTCCGCGAGGGCGGCCGCGGCGCGGAGGTCGACCAGGCCCTGAGCCGCGAGCGCTGGCGTCAGCGCCTGCTGCCGTTTCGTTGGCTGGCGGGGCGGCTGGCGGACGGGATCAGCGCGCTCATGCTCACGATCCTGTACTTCATCGCCCTTTTTCCTTTCACCCGTCTCGCGCCTCCCCCGGCCCGGGGCTGGCAGCCCGTGGCACCCATCGACCTCCGGCGTGAGAGCTGATGCGCGTCCTCGGGCTGTCCGGGCACTTCCACGACGCCGCGGCGGCGCTGGTCGTGGACGGCGCGCTGGTGGCGGCCGCCCAGGAGGAGCGCTTCACCCGCCGCAAGCACGACGCGGCCCTGCCCGTGCAGGCGGCGAGCTTCTGCCTGCGGCAGGCCGGCCTGCGCGCCGAGGATCTGGACGCGGTGGTCTGGTACGAGAAGCCGCTGCGCAAGCTGGAGCGCGTGCTGCTGACCTCGCTCCGCACCTGGCCGCGCGGCGCCCGCAGCTTCCGGCGCGCCGTGCGCTCGATGCTGGGGGACAAGCTCTGGGTGCGCGCGCAGCTCGTGGACGCGCTCTCCGTCCCTCAGGAGCGCGTGCTCTTCGCCGCCCATCACCAGAGCCACGCCGCCAGCGCGTTCTACTGCTCGCCCTTTCGGGAGGCCGCCGTGCTCTGCGTGGACGGGGTCGGCGAGTGGACCACCACCTCGCTGT
>CAZKWG010000637.1:0-4932 GCA_964556105.1 uncultured Enterobacterales bacterium
AGGTGCCAGATCTCGTGGTGACCGAAGACCTGCGGCCAGGGGTCGGGGCGCTGGCGGATGAAGACCACCGTGCCCAGCGTGTAGCAGAGCCCGCCCAGCAGGTACTGGGCCACGCGAACGGGCGCCAGCGTCTCCGCGGCGAAGGGGACGATGGCCAGCCCCATCCAGCCCAGGGCCAGATAGCCGCCGACGCTCAGCCAGACCGGCGCGCGGAACCAGACCAGCTTGAAGATCGCGCCGCCAACGCCCAGCGCGCCCACCAGCCCGAGCAGGGCCGTCGCCTGGGCGTCCTCCATCAGGAAGAGCGCGGGCGGGGCGTAGCAGGCGGCGATGAAAAGGTAGATCGCCGCGTGATCCACCCGCTGCAGGTAGTGGTTCAGCCGCTCGCCCAGGTCTACGAAATGGTAGACGCTCGACGCGAGGAAGAGCCCGACCAGGCCGAGCCCGTAGGCGCTCACCCCGGCGACGCGCGCGGGATCGGGCCCGACGCGGTACACGAGCATGAAGGCGCCGACCAGGGCCGCGAGGAAGCCGGCGAAGTGCGTCGTCGCGCTCCACGGGTCCTTCAGGACGCGGATCTGGCTCCACGCGGGCATGGGCGACCCTCCTGCGACCAGGATGACACAGGGGCGCGCCGCGACGTGTCACGGTTCTGTGTTCGGCGGGTCATCGTTTGCGTGTGGCGGCGCGGCGCGGTAGACGATGGACCGTCCTGTCCAGAAGGAGGACCCCCGTTGAGGATGAGCATCTGAGCCAGGGATGACCGGTCGGGCGCGCGCGCCCTTCTCCTGCTGCTTGCTGGTCCGCTTGGACCCCTCGGATGCCTCATGCCCTCTTCGATGCGCCTCGTGCGCGTGTCCTTCTCGTATGTCGAGCCCGTGCTCACCCAGGCCTCGCTGACCCTCACGCGCGGCTGGACGGGGATCGTCGGCCCCAACGGCGCCGGCAAGACCACCCTGCTGCGCCTGCTCACCGGCGAGCTGCGGCCCAGCGCCGGCCAGGTCGAGCGCGATCCGCCGGGCGCCCTGGTCCACCTCTGTTCGCAGCGGGTGGAGCACCTGGAGCCAGGCGTCCTCCGCTTCGCCGCCTCTCGCGACCCGCTCGCCTGTCGCTGGCGTGGGCGCCTCGAACTGGACACTGTACAGCTCGAGCGCTGGCAGACCCTCTCTCCCGGAGAGCGCCGACGTTGGCAGATCGGCGCCGCGCTGGCCGAGAGCCCGGACGTGCTGCTGCTGGACGAGCCGACCAATCACCTGGACGCGGACGCCCGCGATCGCCTCATCGACGCGCTCCGCGCCTACCCGGGCGTCGGGGTGGTCGTCTCCCACGATCGCGCGCTGCTGGACGGCCTCACCACCGCCACCGCGCGCGTCGAGGCCCAGGCCGTCTCCTGGTTTCCCGGCCCCTACAGCGCGGCGCGGGAGGCCTGGGAGCAGGAGCGGCAGCAGACGCTCGCGCGCTGGGAGCAGGCGCGCGCCGAGGAGCGACGCGAGCAGCGCCGGGTCGCCGATCTGCGCCGCGCCCGCGCCGAAGCCGAGGCGAAGCAGTCCACCCGCCGCCGGGCCAAGGGCCTCCATGATCACGACGCCCGCAGCATGGGCACCAAACACCGGCTCCTCGTGGCCGAGGCGGGCCTGGGCCGGCAGGTGGCCAGCGCCAGCAGCCGGCTCGCCCGCGCCGAGCAGGCCCGCGAGGCGATCACGGTGGACCGGACGCTGGGGCGCAGCCTGCGCTTCGAGGACGCCGCGGCGCCGAAGCGCCACCTGCTGACCCTCAGCCGCCGCGCGCTGCGGGCCGGGGACGCCGTCCTGCTGCGCGACCTCGACCTCTCGCTGGAGCGCGGCGCGCGCGTCTGGCTGCGCGGCCCCAACGGCGCGGGCAAGACCACCCTGGTCCAGGCCCTGCTCGCGGAGGCCCGCCTGCCCCCTGAGCGCGTGCTCTACCTGCCGCAGGAGCTGGACGAGGCCGGAGAGCGCGCCCTGCTCGCCGAGCTGCGCTCCCTCCCGCCGGAGGTGCAGGGGCGCATGCTCCAGCGCGTCGCGGCGTTGGGGGTCGATCCGGCGCGTCTACGCGACACCGAGCGCCCCTCTCCCGGCGAGGCCCGCAAGCTGGCCATCGCGCTCGGCCTGGCGCGCGAGGTCTGGCTCCTCGTCCTGGACGAGCCGACCAACCACCTGGACCTGCCCTCCGTCGAGCGGCTGGAGCGGGCGCTGGCCGATTTCCCAGGCGCTCTGCTGCTGGTGAGCCACGATCCGGCCTTCGGCGCGGCCCTGACCACGCTGGAGTGGGAGATCCGGGAGGGGCGCTTGTCGCGCCGGCCCACCGCGGTATCCTGACGAAGACGACCCTGACGGAGGAGACCCGACATGCGCATGACTCCCCAAGCCTCTCGCCGCTCCTTCCTGATCAAGGGTGGGTTGGGCACGCTCGGCCTCGCGTTGGGCTGTACGCCCGCCGATCCCGGAAAGGGCGACGAGACGGGCGCGCCCACGGACACCGGGACGCCGGACGAGACCGGTCTGGAGACGGGCCTGGAGACGGGCCTGGAGACGGGCCTGGAGACGGGCGAGACGGCCGTCGAGGTCGATCCCTGGGGAGAGCTGCCCACGGACTGCGCCACGCCGACGTTTCAGACCGGGACCGGCCCGTTTTACCGCGACGGCATCCCCGAGCGGACCAACCTGAACGTGCTCGGCGAGGAGGGCACGCCCATCCGCGTCTACCTGCGCGTGCTCGACCAGGGCTGCGCGCCGCTGGCCGGCGTCCTGGTGGAGGTCTGGCACTGCGGCCCTGAGGCCGCCTACGACATGGAGACCGAGGACTACCGCTTCTACGGCAAGCAGACCACCGACAGCGAGGGCCGCGCCTTCATCGAGTCGATCCGGCCGGTGACCTACTTCGATGACGCTGGCGAGCACGCGCCGCACGTCCACTTCCAGGTGCGGCTGGAGGGCTACAAGGTCATCGCCACGCAGATCCAGTTCGAGGAGGACGACGACGAGAGCGGGATGTACCCGGTGATCAGCACGACGCTGGACGACGAGGGCTTCCTGGCCGGCACCTTCACGATGATCCTGGAGCCCAACGAGGCGACGTCAGGCTAGATATACTAGCTTCGAGTCAGAGCGCGACCCCGTTCGCCGCTGCGCGCTCCCGCGGCGTGCTGTCGCCGCAGCGCCGGTCCAGGTCGGCCCCCGCCGCCAGCAGCACCTTCGCCGCCGCCACGTTGCGCGGCTTCTGCAGGAACCCCACCCCCGCGGCGTCCAGGGCGAGCCAGAGCGGCGTGCGGTCCTGGGGGTCCGGGCGGTCCACCTGGGCGCCCGCGGCGAGCAGCGCGGAGACGGCCTCCACCGAGCCGGATCGCGCCGCGAGGTGCAGGGCGTGTCCAACGCCGGGGAGGGGGTCGAGGTCCGCCGGCAGGTGCGCCAGCAGCACGCGCAGGACGTCCCCGTCCTTCCTCTGAAGGCCACGCTGGGCGAAATTCCCGAGGATGGCCGTACACACCTCTGGTCTCGGCGGCCGGGCGAGCAGGGCCTCTACCGCGCCGGTGCGGTGGCTCCGGCAGGCGACGGCCAGGGCGGTGTCCTGGTCGCGGTCCAGGGCGTCCGGGTTCGCGCCCCCGTCCAGCAGGGCCTTGATCACGGGAGGGCCGGCGTTGGCGGCGGCGAGATGCAGGGGTGTGCCGCGCCCGCGGTTCAGGTTGACCGAGGCGCCGGCCGCGAGCAGCCGCCGGGTGATCTTCGCGTCCTTGGAGAGGTGCAGGGCCCCGAGCCCGTCCAGCCGCACGGCGTCCACGGGGTGGCCCGCGGCGAGCAGCGCGTCGAGACAGGCGGGGGCGCGGGCCAGCGCGGCCTCGGCTACCAGCGCCTCGCGCTCCAGCCCGCCCGCGGCGATCAGCGCGAAGAGCGTCGTTGGATCATCAGCCTTCAAGGCGGCGTTGAGCGCGGCGCGAGACGCGGGCATTAGGCCTCCGGAGGGTGGCGCGGGATCAGGTCAGGAGCTGGCGCAGCTCGGCCAGCGCGAGGGCGACCTCTCCGTACGCGGTCTTCGCCGCCTCCACCTCGGCCAGGGCGGCGCTGGCGCCGGCGTGATCTCCGGCGCGCGCCAGGGCTCGCCCGCGGCGGCAGACGGCGACCAGGGTCTCGGCGCGTTGACCCTCGGCGGCCAGCGCGTCCTCGGCAGAGCGGATCCAGCGGACGCCGTCGGAGAGCGATCCCAGCCCCGCCTCCAGCTCGCCGAGGATGCCCGTGGCGATGTGGCGCATGGTGGCCCAGCCGATGCTCTCGCTGATGCGGGCGGCGTCGCGGGCGACGAGCATGGCCTCGACCGGCTGATTTTTACGGCGCAGCACGTCGGCCAGCAGGGCCAGGGCGGTGGCCTCGAAGCGGCGGGTCTGGGCGGCGCGGTGCTGGGCGGCGGCGGCGCGCAGCTCGCTCTCGGCCTCGTCCAGGTCGCCGCGCTCGATGGCCAGCAGCGCCCGGTTGCCGCGCACCACGGCCTCGTGTCGGCGGTCGCCCACCGCCCGGTGCAGGGCCAGGGCCGCCGTCCAGGCCTGGTCCGCGGCCTCGATGCGCCCCATGTCGTGCCAGAGGTTGCCCAGGTTGCAGAGGACGATGCCCTCGGCGCGGCGGTTGCCCAGGTCGCGGTAGAGATCGCAGGCGGCGAGCAGGTGCTGGCGTTTGAGGTCCAGCTTGCCGCGGGCGTCGAAGACGTTGCTCAGGATGTGGTGGGCGGCGGCCTCCAGGTCGGGGACGCCGGCCCGCGCGGCGAGGGTGAGCGCGCGCTGGGCGTAGGCCTCCGCGTCGTCCACCTCGCCGCCGTCCAGCAGCATCACCGAGAGGCTGTGGGCGGCGAACGCGATGATCTCGGCGCCGCCCAGCGACTCCGCCCGCGAGAGCGCCCCGCGCGCCAGGGCCACGGCGATGCGCGCCC
>CAZKWG010000638.1:0-4929 GCA_964556105.1 uncultured Enterobacterales bacterium
CGCGGCGCGGACGGGCGGCCGAGCGCGCTCGCGTCCACCCCGAGCTGCTCCCGCGCCAGGGTCAGGAGCGTGGTCGCCTCGTCCAGGCGCAGCGGGCGGGACAGGAGGAGGATCGCCCGGACACAGCAGTCCTCCTGGCCGTCCGCGCCGTGACCCCAGGTCGTGTGGAGCAGGCTCGCGCGCTGGCGCAGGTGGCGGCGCAGGCCCTCGGCGCGCTCGGGATCGACGTGCTCCAGGTCGAGCACCAGCGCGCTCACGGCCAGGGCGTGCTCCAGCTCGGGCGAGGAGCCCGGCGCGTAGAGCACCGGCGACCAGGCGGCGGTCGAGCGCGGGTCGGCGACGACGGCGTGGGTGCTGGCGAACAACGCCGAGGCGCGGCCCTCCCACAGCTCGGGCACGGCCGGGTCGAGCGGAGAGAAGCGGCTCGCCGCCAGGCGGAGCTGGCTCAGCCGGTGTGGCTCACCGAGCTCGTAGATTACGGAGAAGAAGGCGTCGGGCAGGATCATCGCGCCACCGCCTTCCGGTCCTCGACCGACAGGTCCAGGTGCGCCAGCTCGTCCAGGCTCAGGCCCAGGCCCGCGACGATGGCGAGCGCCTCGTCGAGAGAGTGGACCTCGGGCTGGGTCGAGAACATCGGGAGCTGGCGGTCGCGCGGCACCAGGCGCAGGACCTGGCCGCCGCGCTTCGCCAGCCGGGGCTGCACGTCCGAGATCCACCAGCTCCGAAGCGCGCTCGCGGCGGCCTTGCGGCTCCGGCCGAGCACCAGCAGCAGGCCCGGCTCGAACAGGAAGCGCGCCGGCTCGGCGCGTTGGGCAATGCGCAGCTCGGCGATGTCCACGCCGGGGACCAGCATCGCGCGCCAGTCGCCGCGCAGCAGGCGGATCAGGCGCCCGCCGTCGCGCCCGTAGCCGAGCGCCGCGCCGACCGCGCGGGCCGAGAGCGCCGGCTGAGGGCGCCCCCGGTCGTGGCCCAGGAGGACGATGGTGAGAGGTTGATCGCCGAACGACAGGGGCACGCAGGGCAGGTCGGGCATCGTCACTCCTGGCGGGAAGCGCGCCGTCGCGGGCGGGGCTCCCTGGGCGGCCCAGCCTGGGCCTCCGGCAGAGCGGGCGGCGGCGCAGAGGGATCGCGTCGCTCCGCGGGGCGTGGCGGCAGGGCCGGCATCTTCCGCCGGCTCTCCAGCAGCCACGTCCCCAGAAAGACCAGATCGTCCAGCGCCTCCCGCGCGTCCTCGCGCGTCAGCGGCTCGGCCGACGCGGGCTGGAGCAGGACCAGCGCCTCGTCGATGAGCTGCTCGCGGGTCTGCTCGGGGGTAGGGGTGGGCGGCACGTCCGGCCTCGCGGGGTGATGCCGGAGAGGTAGGACGGCGCGGGCGCGGACGGTGTTCGTCGGGTGTGAGGTGGCGAGGCAGCGCCCTGATCTACTTCCATCGCCGTATGCGCCGAGTAGGAAGGATGTATAGTCGTCCAACGCAGCCTTTCGGCGTGCGTCGGATGTGACTCCCGTTGCAGGAGAAGCACCCTCGACACTCCACGCGCTGCGTCGCCCGCCCTCACGGCCATCCCGAGCAGGGCCGGGCGCAGTCGCGCACCGGCCAGCCACGAGATGGAATAGACGCGCTCATCGTGGGTCGTCGCAGCTCCGGCAGTGCCCGAACCAGAGTGTGGCGCCGACCCAGGCCGACTGAAGCGCGGCACCGTGGGTTTCGCCGTCGATCAACTCCCAGGTCCACGCGTGGATCATCCCATCCACCGAGAAGCGCGATCCCGGCGCCCATCGAATTGAGGCGGGCACAGTGATCTGCGAGGTGGTTGTGTTGGGGACATCGGCTGTCGCCATCGACGAAACAGAGTTGAGCCGATAGATTCCTATTCCGCCGGCTAGGCTGAGCGAGCGCCAGCTATCGGTGAGCGCCTGGGCAGTGAGACCCATGGTGAACTGACGGCTAAAGGACGCCTTGTCCTGTACCTTGAACTCCCCTCCCACCTGGATGAAGCCAGCACCGATCATCACATGTGCGCCAGGTCCGTTTGTGCCCAGATCGACGCCGAGGCCCAAGGCGCGTGGTGTCCCCTGGTTGTCTGCCCCGGGTTGCGGTGTGGTGGTGTCTGGAGAAGCGCTGTCCTCATCGGCACTCGTCGGAGAGGTCGGCGCCTTGAAGTCTGGATCACAGGCATCCCCGATTCTGTCTTTGTCACTGTCCGCCTGATCTCCATTTGGCGTGTCTGGGCAGTTGTCAGCATTGTCACCCACTCTGTCACCGTCACGGTCCGACCACTCGGTTGGTTCTGATGGAAAGGCGTCTTGTTGAATGTCACCTCGACCGTCTCCATCGGTGTCGAACCACTCCTTGGGGTCGGTCGGGAAGGCATCCTTGTCGTTGGGACGACCGTCGCCATCTTTGTCATCATCTTTCTCGTCTGGAACTCTGTCACCGTCTAAGTCCTGCCAATACCTCGGGTCCCTTGGAAATTTGTCAAGAAGGTCTGGGACCCCATCGCTGTCAGAATCACCAGGCTCATCTGGCATCCCATCGCCTGCACCCTCCGCGTCACGATCGTTCCAGCATTCGCACTGTGCGATTTTTTTACAAGTCACCGTTCCCGGTAGAGGCTGCGAACCCGCGGGCCGAAGGGCGCTCCCCGAAGCATCAGTCTCGCAGACATTCAGTTGGATGCTCGTGTAGGTAGTGGGACCGAAGCGCGACTGGTTGCAACCGGCCTTTTGGCAAGCGCGATCGCAAGTCTCCTGCGTGACCTCGAGGGCCGCCGCGTCGCACAGAGTCTCAGCCGCTTGGAGAAGCGTTGTTCGAGGCTGGGGTTGAGGCGCGCTCAGGACAATATCTTTCGACAGGTAGCCGTCGTCTGAGCTGCAAGACGGAGCAACAGGCGAAGCCGGCGGTGAGGTGGGCAAGTGGTATGTCTCGGCGAGCCTGGAACAATATGTTAGTCCGTTGGGAAGCACGATCCCCGGAACAGTGGAGGTAGTCTGAGCGCAGCCGCAATCGAATTTGTACTCGGCGGTGATGCTTGACGTCCCGCATTTGGGGTAGGTGAGTGTGCCGTTCGCAACCGGATACCAAGTTGGGCCGAACCCAAACAGGGCGCTAAGGCCGATAAGAATGTAATCAGACTGGTACTCGGGGAGGTCGAAGGGCTGGTTCAACCACTTCACCGCTAGGGCTCTCTCCACGCCCTCCATAGTTCCTCCGTAGGCAAGCTCTTCAATCAACGGCACCCGAAGATAGTCCCAATTCTCCGCACGCCATTTGACTTCCCACAAATCAATCCCATGCCCACCACGCTGGTCGTGGCACATCAGTCGTCGAGGCGTCTCTATCGTGCACTCCTGACCGATGGTGTAGCCGATGGTATCTTCGAACGCCACCGACAGGCTTCGCTTCGCGGAGCCGCCAACACTCCCGGAGTTGTTGTTCGTCTCGTCCTTGCCCCGTACCGCAGTAAGTGAGGCGTTGAGTTCTGTATCGTTACCTTTGCTGTATGTGATGCTTTCCTGCACTGTTTGCCCAAGCTCGATGGACGAGAAGTTGAAGTCGCTGCCCTGGGCGGCTCTGCTTGTGCAAACAAGCGTGCCCACGTCTAGGGGTACTGTCCTTGCGAAGGCCGGATCCTCGACGATGATTCTGTCGTTCCCAAGCTCCAGGGTCTTGGTAGAGAATCGGTGCACGGTGAGGACGACCTCGTCTCGCGTCAGCTCGGCAAAGCCGCCTGGGCCACCTTGCTCGCCGCCCTCGCGGAGCCCCATGAGCACGCCAGCCGCGCCAGGCGGCAAGAGCTCCTCCGGTACCGGGCCGGGTAGATGCAGTCGCGCCGCCTCTGTGGGGAATTCGATATGCGTATCGGGAGCGCCAAGGCGTGAGACCTCCACGCCGCCCATCAGCCCGGTGATCTCCAGGTCAGCCACGTCCGACGCACCAGGTGGCAGTCGGGTCAACACCAGATCGCCAGCGCGGTCAAGATCCTCTGGGTTCGCCTCCAGCCAGGCGCCGTCAGGGAAGTCGATCCGATTCGGCGCCACGCGCCGTCCGGGGGTGGAGGACCGCGGCAGAAGGTAGACTTTGCCGAGGGACCGACGCCCGCCCTCTGTCAGGACAAGGGGCAGGGAGCGGCTAATGTGGCCAGGGGCCGTGAGGTTGAGGCGACAGGAGGAGATTCCTCGTTTTGTCGGGATCTCGAATGCCCCGGTTGACGTTGTGGTCGCTTGTGTGGTGCGTCCGCCCCTGGAGTCGCAGGTGAGGTCGACCTCCGCACTAGGCAGCGGAACATCGCCCTCTCCAACGACCGTGCCAGCGAGCTTCTGCTCACCTGCTGGGGGGGCCACCTCAAACTGCTCGGCCGACACCAGCGGCAGCAGCGGAACGGAGGTGTTTACACGTATCGTCTGGTTGCTGCTCAGTGCCGAGAGGGGAGGGCCAGCCCAGAGGTTTGCCCTGAAGGGCATGGCCAGGAAGGGTACTCCCCACTCCAGATACTGAAAGGGGCTCCGGTCCAGCGATGCCAGGAGATAACCCTGCGCGGATGCCGTGGTGACCTTCAGGGTCTGGACCGCGAGCGGTCCGAGGCTCACGTGCGTTCTCGTGACCCCGGTGTTCGACCACAGCTCGAGCACCCCATCCACCTCTCGCGCGGCGCGGTTGACGATCACGAGCGTGCCAGCCGACGGCTGGACCTCCACGATCGCCAGGGCTGCGGCATCCCTTGCCATGATCAAGCTTTGGCCATCGCGAGATCCTGGGAAGTCGGCTTCGGTCGGTACGCACGTTGCACATGGTGTGTATGGGGTGGCGCTCTGCGCGTGTGCTGACTTTGGGATCCAGGCGAGCCACAGCGCGACCAGCCACAGCAGCAGCGATGAGCGGGCGGTACCCCAGAGGTGGACGGGGGCGGGCCTCAGGCGCTGGGCGATCCA
>CAZKWG010000639.1:0-4914 GCA_964556105.1 uncultured Enterobacterales bacterium
GGCCGTCGTGGTGCCGTCGCCCGCCGTGTCGTTGGTCTTCGACGCGACCTCGCGGACCATCTGAGCGCCGATGTTCTGGAACTTGTCCTTGAGCTCGATCTCCTTGGCGACCGTCACGCCGTCCTTGGTGATGACGGGCGCGCCGAAGCTCTTGTCGATCACGACGTTGCGGCCCTTGGGGCCCAGCGTGACCTTCACCGCGTTGGCGAGGGTGTCCACGCCCTTGAGGATCTCACCCGCGGCGATCTCACGAAAATGAATGTCCTTGGCTGCCATATTTCGATCTCCTGTCTCGATGAACGAGAGCGAGGAAGGAAGTTTGGGAGAGGGTATGGTTCAGGAGACGATCAGCTCACGATCGCGAGGATCTCGTCTTCCTTGAGGATGATCAGGTCCTCACCATCGACCTTGACCTCGTCGCCGGACCACTTGCCGAGCAGGACGCGGTCGCCCACCTTCACGCTGATGGCCCGGCGCTCGCCGGACTCCAGAAGCCGGCCATCGCCGACCGCCACCACTTCGGCGGTCTGGGGCTTCTCCTTGGCGGACTCGGGAAGGAACAGGCCACCGCTGGTCTTGGACTCAGCCTCAACACGCTTCACGACCACACGATCGTAGAGGGGACGGAACTTCATCGCAGCCTCCAGGAACGAACACACTTCAGGTTTGGGGACGCGGCGAAGCGGTGACCAGGTGGCCCTCGCCCCTCCACGCCTTCAGAGCAATGCCGAGGACGGAGATCGACCCCGCCCTCAGCGGAGGGAGCAAGGGGTAGACACCCCCCGGAAGCGCGTCAACGGGGGGCGCACAAAAAAGAGAAAGCGGGAGGGGGGTCTCCCCCTCCCGCGCGTCTGTTCGGCGCTGAGGCGCCGACGAAGCCCTATTGCTTCGTCGGCGCCCCGCCTCGGGTCAGTGGGTCAGGGCACGGACGGGTGGGTTTTGGTCTGACCCGAGGCGGATGTTCTGGTCTATTGCAGGAGCCGTGCCAACCCCGCCAGCCACCATGAAACGCCGACTTTCGACGCGACGCGCGGAGGGGCTCGCGCGAAGGGGCCCCGAAACCGCGACTTCGATGTCGCGCCCCCCGGCTCAGAGGATTGCGCACGCCGCGCGCGATCGGGCCCTTGTCGGACCGGAGGCGGCGATTAGCTTCCCGAGCGAGTCAGGACATTCAAGGATGTCCTCGCGAAAATTTAACCCTGAAACACGAGAATCGCAGAATCTCGCTGCGGCTCCCAGAGGGAGATGAAGAGCATGGGCAAGATCATCGGGATCGACCTGGGGACCACCAACTCGGTCGTCGCCATCATGGAAGGCGACAAGCCGGTGGTCATCATCAACGAGGAGGGCACACGCACGACCCCCTCCGTCGTCGGCTTCACGAAAGATGGCGAGCGCCTCGTGGGCGCCGTGGCCAAGCGCCAGGCGATCACGAACCCCACGCGCACGGTCTACTCGATCAAGCGCTTCATGGGCCGCCGCTTCGAGGAGTCCGCCGAGGAGGTCCGGCGCGTGGGCTACGAGGTCATCCGCGGTCCGGATGGCCTGCCTCGGGTGAAGATCGACGACAAGCAGTTCTCTCCGCCGGAGATCTCGGCGATGGTCCTGCAGAAGCTGAAGCGTGAGGCGGAGCGCTACCTCGGCCAGCCGGTCACCGAGGCGGTCATCACGGTCCCCGCCTACTTCAACGACGCGCAGCGCCAGGCCACGAAGGACGCGGGCAAGATCGCCGGCCTCGAGGTCAAGCGCATCATCAACGAGCCCACCGCGGCCGCGCTGGCCTACGGGCTCGACAAGAAGAAGGAGCAGACGATCGCCGTCTACGACTTCGGCGGTGGCACCTTCGACGTCTCCATCCTCGAGGTGGGCGACAGCGTCGTCGAGGTCAAGTCCACGAACGGCGACACCCACCTGGGCGGCGACGACATCGATCAGGTGATCGTGCAGTGGATGATCGACGAGTTCAAGAAGTCGCACGGCATCGACATCAGCCGCGAGCGCATGGTGCTTCAGCGCCTCCGCGACGCCGCCGAGAAGGCGAAGATCGAGCTCTCGATCGCCAACACGACCGAGATCAACCTGCCCTTCCTCACCGCGGACGCGAACGGCCCGAAGCACTTCGAGGGCTCGCTCTCCCGCGCGAAGTTCGAGCAGATGATCGAGCCGATCGTCGAGCGCACCCTGGCTCCCTGCCGTCAGGCCCTCAAGGACGCCGGCCTCAAGGCCAGCGAGATCGACGAGGTCCTGCTGGTCGGCGGGTCCACGCGCATCCCGATGGTCCAGAAGCGCGTCAAGGAGCTCTTCGGCCGCGAGCCCAACCACAGCGTGAACCCCGACGAGGTCGTGGGCATCGGCGCGGCGGTTCAGGGCGGCGTGCTCTCCGGCGACGTCAAGGACGTCCTGCTCCTCGACGTCACCCCGCTCTCGCTGGGCATCGAGACCCTCGGCGGCGTGCACACCGTGCTCATCGCCCGCAACTCGACCATCCCCACGCGCAAGTCCGAGATCTTCTCGACCGCGGCCGACAACCAGACGGCGGTGGACGTGAACGTCTTCCAGGGTGAGCGGCCGATGGCCCGCGACAACCGCCTGCTCGGGACCTTCCGGCTGGACGGGATCCCGTCCGCGCCGCGCGGCATGCCGCAGGTCGAGGTCACCTTCGACATCGACGCCAACGGCATCCTCAACGTCACGGCCAAGGACAAGGCGACGAACCGCGAGCAGAAGATCACGATCACCAGCTCGTCGGGTCTGAGCAAGGACGAGGTCGATCGTCTCGTGCGCGAGGCGGGCGAGAACGAGTCCGCCGACAAGGCCCGCCGCGAGGTCATCGAGGCCAGGAACAACCTGGACAACATGATCTACCAGACGGACAAGCTGCTCAAGGAGCACAAGGAGAAGCTGCCGTCGTCGGAGACCGGGAACGTCGAGGCCGCGCTGCAGAGCGCCCGCGAGGCCCTGGACAGCGACGACGCGGGCAAGATCAAGGCCGCCTTCGACCGCCTGCAGGCGGCGAGCCACAAGCTGGCCGAGTCCGCCTACCAGGGCGGCCAGGCCGGTCAGGCGGGACCCGGCCCGGCGCAGGACGGCGGCGGCAAGGCCAAGGGCAAGGACGGCGACGTCATCGACGCCGACTTTGAGGAAGCCTGATCGCGCGCTGATCGGATCACCGCCGCCGCCTTGAGGTCTGACCCCGAGGCGGCGGCTTCTCACTTCCCCCCTCTCACTCGGAAAGACGGCTGCGATGGCGACGCCGCGTGACTACTACGAGGTTCTGGGTGTCCCCAAGGACGCTCCGGCGGACGACATCAAGAAGGCCTACCGGAAGCTGGCCCTTCAGTTTCATCCGGATCGGAACCCGGACAACCCGGAGGCCGAGTCGAAATTCAAGGAGGCCTCCGAAGCTTACCAGGTGCTCTCGGACGACGAGAAGCGTGCGGTCTACGACCGTTATGGCCACAGCGGCCTGCGCGGCACCGGGTCGGAGCAGGGGTTCCAGTCCGCCGAAGAGGTCTTCAGCCAGTTCTCCGATCTCTTCGGCGACCTGTTCGGCTTCGGCGGGCAACGCCGCAGCCAGGGCGGGCGCCGGATTCGGCGCGGCGAGGACCAGGAGCTGCGCGTACGGATCAGCTTCCTGGAGGCCGTCCACGGCTGCCAGAAGGAGATCGAGTACGACCGCCAGCAGCGCTGCGACAGCTGCGGCGGCAACGGGGTGCAGTCGGGCAGCCGACCAGAGACCTGCAACACCTGTCGCGGCACGGGCGAGGTGATTCAGGCGCAGATGTTCCTGCGCATCCGCACCGTCTGCCCCACCTGCCAGGGGCAGGGCGAGATCATCCGCAACCCCTGCCGATCCTGCACGGGCTCGGGCCGCGTGCGCGCTCGCGAGAAGCTCTCGGTCAAGGTGCCGGCTGGCATCCACGAGGGTCTGCGCATTCGCCTCCACGGCAAGGGCGACGACGGCGACGCTGGCGCGCCCACGGGCAACCTCTACGTGCAGGTGGCCGTAGACGAGCACGAGCTGTTTCGCCGCGACGGCAACGATATCGTCTGCACCATCCCGGTCGGCTACCCACGCGCCTGCCTCGGCGGCCCGATTGAGGTGCCGACCGTGGACGAGGCCCCAGAGACCCTCGAGCTGCCCAAGGGCACCCCCTCGGGCAAGATCTTCACCCTCCGCGGGCGCGGCGTGCCGCGGCTCGACGGGCGCGGACGCGGAGACCAGCTCGTGCAGGTGGTCGTAGCGGTGCCGAAGCACCTCACGCCGCGCGAGGAGGAGCTGATCCGTCAGCTCGCCGACGCGCAGGACGAAAAGGTGAAGGACAAGGGTTTCTGGTCGGACATCAAGGACTTCTTCGGCAAGACGACCTGAGCGAGCGGCTCCGCTCCCTCGGTTGCGCAGGCGAGGCTTCGGATGAGGACAGTCGCGGAGATCGAGGCCAGGGTCAAGGAGGTACAACCCACGGTGGAGCGGATCCGGTCCCAGGTGGGCCGGGTGATCGTCGGCCAGCGCGGGATGATGGACCGGCTGATCATCGCCCTCCTGACCAACGGCCATGTCCTGCTGGAGGGTGTACCCGGTCTGGCCAAGACGACGGCCGTGCACACGCTGGCGCGCTCCATGGCGCTCGGCTTCAAGCGCATCCAGTTCACGCCCGACCTGCTGCCCGCCGACCTCGTCGGCACGCAGATCTACAACCCGCGCGAGGGCAGCTTCACCACCCACCGCGGCCCCGTCTTCACGCACATCCTGCTGGCGGACGAGATCAACCGCGCCCCCGCCAAGGTGCAGTCCGCGCTGCTCGAGGCCATGCAGGAGCGCCAGGTCACGATCGGCGAGACCACGCACAGGCTGCCCGACCCCTTCCTGGTCCTGGCCACCCAGAACCCCATCGAGCAGGAGGGCACCTACCC